>CAIPLJ010000145.1 GCA_903865885.1 uncultured Actinomycetes bacterium
CGATACTTTTCATGAAGTTCATGTGCACGCGCAATAACGTCTTCAACGGATGCATCGGCAGGAGAATCAAGAACCATAGGTGAAATCTTTGTGCGCAAGAAGTGATCTGGGCATGAAGTGCCAAGCGATGCAAGGCGCGAGAGTTCAGAGTGTGAAATAAAATCTAGAACAACATCTGCATCACTAAAGCTTCCGAGCATTGGTGCATCCATCGATGCAATTCCACGAAGTGCTGGGGCGAGCAGTGCCGCCTTCTCTTTACGCGCCTCGGCAGAAAGTGGTGCCCATTCTTTTACAAGAGCTCCAAATGGATCCTTCTTTCCCTTTGCAGCTAAGAATTTTTCTGCCTTTTCGATTGCTTCGATAGAACGCTTTTCGCATTCAGCAGATGTCTCAGCCCATGTCGTCAAACCATGTCCGCCAAGAATTGCACCCTTAGCTTTGGGATTTTCTTTTGCAAGCTTTGAGATATCAAGACCAAGTTGGAATCCTGGGCGACGCCAATCAACCCAGAGAATTTCATCTCCGAAACATTCCTTCGTGAGTGCTGGGCCATCGGCAGCAGTTGCTAGAGCGATTATTGAATCTGGATGTAAGTGATCAACGTGTGCAGCATCTACGAGTCCATGCATCGCTGTATCGATACTTGGCGCCGCGCCACTGCGACCAAATGTGCAGTAATCAAAGAGCGCGACCATCTCATCTTCATGTTCAACACCGCGATAAACATCGACTAGTGCGCGCATACGATCGAGGTAGAGACCTGCAAGACCTGCCTCCTTCAGGGTGCCTAAATCGCCCCCAGAACCCTTTACATAAAGGACTTCAACGTCTTTACCGGTTGATGGATCCTTTGCATCGCCTTTTGCAGATGTATTTCCACCGGCGTAGTTGGTGAACTTTGGGTTACTCCCAAGGCGGTTACTACGTCCGAGAAGTTCTTCTACTGTCTTATTTGCCATCTGCTTATGCGCCCCAACCAGCTTGATTGCCGCCAACGCGATCTGCAGCGATCTTCTTTGCATAGCCACTTGCTGCATACGCTTTCATTGGTTCTGGATCAATACCTTTATCACTGCGCCATTCGCGAAGAAGGCCACGAACATCTGTGTTGTATGCATCCATCAAAACTTCATGACCGGCAAGAACATCTCCTGCCAGCTGAGCTTTCTTAAGTGCATCTTGATCAACAAGTACTGCCTTTGCGACAGCTTCTTGAACGTTCATAATCGAACGGATTTGGCCAGGAATCTTGGCTTCAATGTTGTGGCATTGATCGAGTACATAAGAAACAGGAGTTCCGACATCGAAACCACCGTTGATATTGACCTCGTGCATGATGCGGAATAACTGGAATGGATCGGCAGCACCAACAATCAAGTCGTCATCTGCGTAAAAACGTGAGTTAAAGTCGAATGCTCCAAGTCGCTTTGCACGGAGCAATCCAGCAACAATGAATTCGATATTTGTTCCTGGCGCGTGGTGGCCGGTATCAACAACAACCATCGCCTTAGGACCGAGCGCCATGCAATGCAAGAGTGAAGTACCCCAGTCAGGAACATCGGTGTGATAGAAAGCTGGTTCGAAGAATTTGTATTCGAGAAGCATGCGCTGGTTATCACCTAGGCGCGTGTATACCTTTGCAAGAGATTCAGCGAGACGATCTTGACGATCTGAAATGTTGTCTTGCCTGCAAATAGAGGTGGTAAGCATTTGCTAAGAGCGCTTGTGCTCCAAGTTCTTCCATC
>CAIPLJ010000146.1 GCA_903865885.1 uncultured Actinomycetes bacterium
ATAACTGTGTCATTGAAGCAGGTACATACATCACTGCAGCTGCAAAGGTAACTCTTCCTGACGGTGAAGTTGTTAAAGCTGGAACGCTATCTGGTGCAAGCAATCTATTGTTCCGACGAAATTCACTGACTGGCGGACTTGAAGTAGTTATGCGTACTGGCACTTGGGGTGGGCTTAACTCAGTTCTTCATGCAAATTAAGGTATAAGTTGAAAGTAAGGGGACGCAAGCTTTACGCGACTTCTGAAGGTATCTCCACGCAATAACTTGGTAGATCCATCACTAGAAGTTCCTTTAATATAGGTAACAGCTCCTGCGCTATTTCGCGAAACTATTTCAAGAGAGACAATATCTGGAAGTAGAAAAGCAGCTGCAACCAATCTTTGATCCGCCGATGCGCTCCAATGAGCAAAACGAGGATTGAGTTTATTATCCACGCTAGCTGGGTCAGGTACAGATTGCGTATATGAACTTACTTCGCCCCATGCATCTTGTGTGGTCTGTGTTGAACCACCCGATGATGAGAAGTAATACGCCTGTATTGGCCTGCCATTCGAAATAATTGCCAGGCTCGTCGATGAATCGATATTTGTTCTACTGACCGCAGCTTTCCAAAAGACTCCTACCTTAGGCTCAATCTCTTTCGCGTATCCCACAAAATTCTGGTCTGAAATATTTGAATATACGTTGCAATCACAGGATGCTTTCAGCGTTCCTAATTTAGAGAGCGCATATGAGCGAGCTGCGATCACCTGTGCTTCAAGGGCTGCTGCTGGCCAAGCTGAAGTCATCTCACTTATCCCCCACAAATACTCATCGTGCACGCTCAATGAATTAGTTACTTCGAGAGCGCCATTAGCAACTTTCACTTGAATCTGGCCATAACGATATTTCACAGATTTTCCGAGTGATGTCATGGAGACAATTGCGTTCGGCCCACTCCACCGTACAGTAAAAACTTTTGAGGTAAGAGATCCAGCAACAAGGGTATTGCCCTGCATGCGAATCGTTATTTTTTGGCGCAAACCATAGGATGCACTTGGTTGTACATCTTGTGAATTTCCAAAATCACCTGGATAAATGGTGAGAGCTGAGTCTTGAGTAATTGTCTGTAGCGAGACTAATTTGAGTTGGTGACCAATATTGACGCGTATTGTCTGGGTATCAACTACGGGTACGACGGATACATCTTTGTAATAGTAATTAAGAATTGCAGTGGCGCTTTCTCCAGCTAACGCCCGTGCTTTGGCACCAATCTGACTCATGCCAACGCCATGGCCATAACCAGAACCTGTGAAAGAGAATGAAGAAGGAGCTTCGGCTTGTGCAACTGGGTTAAGCGAGATGGTGAGAAGTAAAACCACTAAAAGAGTTTTATACATCCTCATCTGATGATGCGCTCTTTCTAGCATCTACAAATTCGCGATAAGAAGCGATTACTTCTGTGGGGTTCCCCCGCGCCATAAGTTTTCCATTATTGAGCCAGATCACTTCGTTGCAAATATCCTCAATTGTTGCAAGTGCATGGCTGACAAGAATCAGAGCGCGATCTGATGAACGTAACTCTTTAATTCTATTGAGGCTCTTCTCTTTGAACTTGGCATCACCTGTGCTGAGGGCTTCATCAATAATTAAAATGTCAGGCTCAACAACGGCTGCAACCGAGAAAGCAAGGCGCGCGTACATACCTGATGAATAAGTGCGCATCGGTGCATCTATTGCTTCGCCAAGTTCAGAGAAGGCAGCAATTGCTTCGAAGTTTTTATCAATTTCTGCACGTGACATACCGGCAGCAAGGCCTCCGAGATAGACATTGTCGCGGCCAGTCATCGCTGGATTAAATCCAACACCGAGGGCAAGAAGTGTGCTGACTGATCCGTAGACTTCAACGCGACCTTGTGTGGGTGGCACGATTCCCGAAATTACACGCATAAGTGAAGATTTACCTGCACCATTTGATCCAATAATTCCAAGAACGGTTCCATAATGAACATCAACGTTGACATCGTTGAGCGCACGAACTGTTCGAGTGTGCTTCTTTCCACGACCTAAAGTTTTCAGCCGAGCTTTAAGAGTCGGTTTTTTATCAATCGAGGTCGTATATGTAAGGCCCAAGTTTTTTACAGAAACTGCAAGGCTATTTTTCGTATGAGCGTGGTTATAGTCTGACAGCGAAATCACGCTCCCTCGATAAGAAGAAATATGTACCGATGATAAAGATTGTGAGCGCGCAGATTGAAGCGTGGATGAGTCCTTTACCAGACGGTGCTTGTGCATGCACCATCACCCGTGACCAGGAATCAAGTAGATAGAAGATTGGATTCGCAATCTCGAACTTCTTAATGCGCTGTGACATATGGGCTGCTTCATATAGGACTGGAGATAAATAGAGCAAGCTTCGAGTCAGATATGGCTACATACTTGAAATATCGCGGAAGTAGACATTGATGCATGAAAT
>CAIPLJ010000147.1 GCA_903865885.1 uncultured Actinomycetes bacterium
ATTTCAGATTTTGAGGCGTTTTACACCTCTCAATCGAATGGAAAACTTAAATTTACATGGACTGTTTCGCCAAAGTTTAAGCGTATGAGCGCAACGATTGCTTCGTATGGAGTAGGCGCACGAGCTGCAGGTTCAGTCTGGAAACTGAATAACGATATCCAGGACTTGGCATTTAAGTCATACAATAAAAGTGACTTTGATTTCATCATTGGTAGTGCGCCAACATCAACCACACGAGATCAGATTGCGAGCTCCCCCGCATTTGGTTCATCTGATCCAAAGTATTTAGGAGCAACTTATTTAGGTGGGGATTACTGGAGCAATGGGTCCTCGTGGACGGTTCCTGCACATGAGTTTGGGCATTTCGGATTAGGAATTGCGGATCTCTATGATTTTCAGGCTTCTATGTTGCAGGAAGCCGGTTTTAAACAACAGTTCCAACATTTAGGTGTCTATGACATTATGAATTGGGCTGGTGGTGCTGGGGTAGAGATGACAGCTTGGAGCAGATGGATAGCTCATCTCATTTCAGATAATCAGATGCGCTGCCTGCCTGCGACTTCGACTACTACTTTATTGAAGCCGATTGAAGATCTGAATAACGATGTGAAGGGCTTGGTCGTTCCAATCTCTGAGTCACAGGCGATAGTTATCGAGAATAGAGCCGCTAAAGGTTTCGATAAAACTCTTGTTGAAGGCGCACGTGGAGTCATTGTCTATTTCGTTGATACTTCTATCCAGAGCGGCTATGGCCCAGTGAAAATAGTCAGGAAGAGTGGATCAGAAGAAATATGGTTCCAGGATAATGCTCTTAAGGTTGGTCAATCACTCAATCATCTCGGTTACTCGATAAAGGTTGTCGGTAATTCGGGAGATCAGCTCTATGTCGAAGTTTCGAAGGCTGCATAATTCAATCAGGACTTAAACCTCGTGATCGACTAACCACTCTTCTTTAAGTGGGCCAGCAAGGATCGGCGCTAAGTGTTCGATCATTCCTGTCTCAGCGCGCCATTGCATATAGGCAACTTGAGATGATTTGTGATCCCACTCTTCGATGAGGATGATGTCATCTGGGTTTGATGCGCTTGTGTAGGTGGCGACAGAGAGGCAACCTTTATATGCGCGGGTATCGATGAGAGCGGTCTTTAACTCTTCGAGGAGCCCTGCTCCGGCACCTGGCTTGCAAGGGAATGTGAGTATCAATGTGTCCATGGGTGATTCAAGCAAAGAAGAGTTGAATTGACTAGAGGTATCGCCTTTTGCGCAAGGTATACGTAGTGCACGTCAATAATGATGACGTGCTTGGAGAATATTGAGCGTTGTTGCAGTGAATGTGTAGACCAATCGATGTTCGTGAGAAATTCTGCGAGACCATGCACCTTCGAGGCTGTATTTGAGTGGCTTGGGTAGACCAATTCCTTTGCTGGGGTCAGCCATGGTGTTCTCGATGAGCTCGGAGATTTTCTGCAATTTCTTGGGATCTTCTTTAAGCCAATAGGCAAGATCTGCCTTTGCTTGATCGGTATAGAAGATCTTCTGCAGGTTGGGCTTTGGAACCATTGGCAGATGCTTGCTTATGAGAGTTTGCGTTTGGTGGAAGTTCGCTTCGTTGTGGATTTCTTTGCTGTGCTCTTTGGGGCTGCGGCAAGTTCCAGAATCTGAGCGAGGGTTTGACCCTTCTGGTATTTCACGCGAGTGCCCTTGTTGGCTTCGAGTTGGGCCAGTGAGGCCTCGAGGTGTTTGCGGTTGGCGGCGGTGCGAAGCAGGAATGCGGTTTCAAGGATTGATTCCCATTCGCTTTCGGAGACAAGGACAGCGTTTCCGGCATTGGATGTAATGGTGATGCTCGCTTGATCTTCGTTGACCTGTTCGATCAGAGGAAAGAGTTTTTCGCGAGCCTTGGATGCGGAAATAATCATGTCTATCCCTTCGTTTGGCTTAAAGGGTAGCACCTTGTACGAGATTTCGTACGAGTCTGTGTACGCAGGCAGGTTTAAGGCGCGAGGCCGTTCTTGATCTTTGCCTTCGTGGGGCTAGGTTACCTGCTTTGATACCACTGTGGTATCGTTTAGGGCATGGCTATGACACTTAGGCTTTCAGATAAGCAGACTGCGGCGCTGAAGCGCACTGCTGAACAAGCTGGAATCTCGATGCAAGAAGCAGCACTGCAGGCTGTCGATGAATACATCAACAGGCGACAGAAGAGATTGAGCGATGCAATTTCACGAGTAAAGAACGAGGATAAGGAACTTCTTCGCCGCTTGGCTCAATAATGGCGGTGATTGATTACTTAGATTTCCACGATCTCTTGCTGATTTGCGACGAGATAATTCCTGGCTATCAAATTAGGGATAAGGGATTGTTGCTCTCTGCAATCGAGCGGCCACAGACCGAGCTGTATGGCGTTGAGGTATATCCCGAATTCGATCTGAAGGCTGCAGCTTTAATGCACTCGATCGTGCGCAACCATGCGCTGATTGATGGCAATAAGCGACTTGCGTGGTCAGCGATGCGCATCTTCTGTCTGATGAATAAGAGAGATGTGTATCTGACGGTGAACCAAGCTGAAAAGTTAACCGTGGCAGCAGCCACCGGCACATATGGCGTGGAAGAGCTAGCTAGAAAACTGGGAATCGAAAAAGCTTAAAAGTTAGTTGTTCTTCACGTATTCAGATGCGTGAGGAAAGCCATTGGCTTCGAGCTTTTCAGCAAGATCTGCCTTTACTGCCTTAACGACCTTGTGGGTTCCGTCGCAGTTCTTCTCTTCATCTCTGGTGTATCCGCATGTACAAGCGCCCATGGTCTGCCTCTTTCTTCGTCAATGTTTGGGGAATCCTATAGCAGGGGGATCACGATCTCGTTGTATTGCATGAAGCCTGGTTTAAAGGGTGGGTCGAAGCGACAGATGCGGGTCTCAGAAGAGAGTGAGATATTTTCTTTTGCAGCGAGTGCGCGCAATTCTTTGATCTTTCGCTCAGACAGTGCTTCAGTTGCTTTGCCGCGAAATGACATCGCGATGCATGTCTCAGTATCGAGATCGCGCAATACAACGTTTGGATCATTGGGGTCTGGAAGGTGGCCAAAGGTGCTGCCTGAGGGCATGACGAATGAGACAAACCATTCATCTTCGGAAGAGTCGGTCTTCTGCGCTGCAATCACGGGTGCGGTCATTGCAATCTTCTGTGAGGTCTTATTGCCTTTGGAGATGTAATTAAAGAGTGAGCCAAAGGCAGCACTTGCGGCTGAGGAGAACCCTGCAGAGACTTTTACTTCAGCAATTACGCATGGTTGATATTCGCGGAGTTCAAAATCCATATAGGTGCGAATTACTCGAAACTCTTGTCGCTTTGTCATGCATTGATCGTACTTGAAAGATTTAGGGAAGGGGAGATGAAAGATTTACCAGAGTGGTAGCACCATCAACATCCTGGTTTAGAGCAATACGGTGCAATAGAGTGCAATTACAGAGCGGCAAATCAAAAT
>CAIPLJ010000148.1 GCA_903865885.1 uncultured Actinomycetes bacterium
TGGTATTCAAGATTTGGGTGGTGCTGGACTTTCCTGTGCAACATCCGAACTTGCATCCGGTGGTTCAGGTGGAATGAAGGTTCAACTAGAGAAAGTTCCTCTACGCGACCCATCACTTTCCCCAGAAGAAATTCTGATGTCTGAATCACAAGAGCGTATGTGCGCAATTGTCGAACCCAGCAAGATTGCGCGCTTTCTAGAAATCTGCGCAAAGTGGGATGTCACAGTCACTGTTATTGGTGAAGTCACCGACGGCAACCATCTTGAAATTACATGGAACGGCGAACTCATTGTCGATGTTCCACCTCGCACTGTGGCACACGATGGCCCGGTTTATAACCGACCACTTGCACAACCTGGATATATCAATGAAGTTGCAAAGCAAGTAATCAACGTGCCTATTCCTGCGACTTCAGATGAAATCAAAGCAACTGTATTGAAACTTGCTGCGACTCCGAACCTGGCAGATAAGTCATGGGTTACCGATCAATATGATCGCTATGTTCAGGGCAATTCGATTCAGGCACAGCCAGATGATTCTGGAATGGTTCGCATTGATGAGAAGACACATCTTGGTGTTGCAATCGCAACTGATGCCAATGCCAACTGGTCTTATCTCAATCCATATGAAGGTGCGAAGCTCGCACTTGCTGAAGCTGCTCGTAATATTGCAACGGCGGGTGCAAAGCCACTTGCAGTTACTAATTGTCTTAACTTTGGCTCTCCTGAAGATCCTGGTGTGATGTGGCAGTTCGCTGAATCAGTACGAGGCCTTGCTGATGGATGTCTTGAAATGGGCCTTCCCGTTACTGGCGGAAACGTCTCGTTCTACAACCAGACTGGTGCGGTAGCAATCCTTCCGACCCCTGTTATTGGTGTACTTGGTGTTATCGATGATGTTCGCACTCGCACACCGATGTCATTTGATCGTGCCGGTCTTGATCTATATCTACTTGGAGAGACAGAAGAGCACCTCGCAGGTAGCGAATGGGCATATATGCACAATCAGCGCGGAGGAGTTGCACCCACCGCAGACCTACAACGCGAAATGCGATTGATTGAATTATTAGTTGCAGGTCGTACAAAGAAGATCTTTACTGCGGCGCACGATTTAAGCCAAGGAGGGCTATCTGCAACGTTAACTGAAATGGTGCTCCGTCATAACACAGGAGCAACAGTTCAACTCGATAACGTTGGAATGGCGCTATTGAGTGAGACTCCAGGACGCGTAGTTGTTGCAATTGATCCTGCGCAGACTGCGGCCCTTACCCAAGAGGCTACAACTCAGAAAATTGCGCTGACAAAGATTGGTGTAACAGGTGGGGATTCACTCGTTATTAACGATGCAAAAATTTCACTCGTTGAACTTCGTAAAGCCCACACCGAAACCTTCACGAAGTTGTTCGGATAACTTCAATGCGCGATCCAATGATTCTTTCCGAAGTAAAAGAGACTCTTGCTCTCCTTACTGAACGCTCGCCGGGTCGCGCCATTGAAGTTCGCGTGCCACCGTATGCAGCGGTGCAATGCGGCGAAGGCCCAACACATACTCGCGGAACACCGCCCAACATCATTGAGATGGATGCAGATACCTGGCTGGCACTGGCTGGCGGTAAGAAAACATGGGCAGATGCAATGTCTGAAGGTCTCATCCTTGCTTCTGGTGCACGTGCAGATTTAACCGAACTTCTACCGCTTAGGATGACCCCATGAGCCGTCGCCCAGATGGATTGTTAAATCACAATGTTCTTGAAGACGATAAAGGTCCACAAGATGCCTGCGGAGTCTTTGGCGTATGGGCACCGGGTGAAGAAGTCGCAAAGTTAACTTTTTACGGGCTATATGCCTTGCAACATCGCGGCCAAGAATCTGCAGGAATTGCAACATCAGATGGCGATCGCATCTTGGTCTATAAGGATATGGGCCTTGTTTCACAGGTCTTTACCGAAACAGATTTAGCGTCTCTTGTTGGAAATCTCGCTATCGGTCACTGCCGCTACAGCACGACAGGATCTAGTACATGGGTCAATGCACAACCAACGCTTCGTCCAACTAAGTACGGCACTTTGGCACTTGCACATAATGGCAACCTGACCAATACGGGAGATCTTGCAGAGCTTGTTCAGAAACTTGAGACTGAGCTACCTAAAAATGATCGCGGTGCAACAACAGATACAGAGATCATGACTGCTCTTATCGGCTTGCAGGATGAGAAAAATGTTGAAGCAAGTGCGATGGCTGTCTTGCCAAAACTAGAAGGCGCTTTCTCGCTTGTCTTTATGGATGAACATACTTTGTATGCAGCGCGCGATCGCCATGGAGTGCGACCACTCGTCATCGGAAAACTTGAAAGAGGATGGGTTGTTGCGTCTGAATCTGCCGCCCTCGATATCGTCGGTGCAGCGTTCGTTCGCGAAGTCGAACCCGGTGAATTCCTTGCAATTAATGAAGATGGAATACGTTCTGAGATGTGGGCAAAACCTGATCCCAAAGGTTGCATCTTTGAATATGTCTATCTCGCACGCCCCGACACAACAATTGCTGGACAAGGAATTCATGCGGTACGCGGTCGTATCGGTCAACGCCTTGCCATCGAATCACCAGTTGATGCTGATCTTGTAATTCCAGTTCCCGAATCAGGAACTCCCGCTGCCATTGGATATGCAAAGCAATCAGGAATTCCTTACGGACTTGGACTTGTTAAAAATTCTTACGTTGGTCGCACATTTATTCAGCCATCTCAAACGATCCGCCAACTTGGTATTCGCCTCAAGCTCAACCCACTGCGAGAAATTATCGAAGGCAAGCGCATCATCGTTGTCGATGATTCTATTGTTCGCGGAAATACCCAGCGGGCACTTGTTCGTATGTTGCGCGAA
>CAIPLJ010000149.1 GCA_903865885.1 uncultured Actinomycetes bacterium
ATAAAGACAGGAACTTCTCGTACTGCGAAGAACTTATTGATGAAGGTGTTCATGCATGCACCGCCCCAGTTGCGGCAGCAATTACTGACTCGGAAGTTGCCTCTGCTCGAGAAAATTCGCGGACGATATGTCCTTCGCGCATCACAAAGATGCGATCTGCCATACCTAGAACTTCAGGAAGCTCGGATGAAATCATCAGGACAGCCAGACCTTCTTGAGCTTTCTGTGAAAGCAACTTGTGCACTTCAGCCTTTGTTCCGACATCGATTCCACGTGTTGGTTCATCAACGATAAGTAACTTTGGCTCGGTAGCAAGCCATTTTGCGAGAACAACTTTCTGTTGGTTACCACCCGAAAGACGCTCTACTGGGTCATTAATATTTTCAAATTTAGTTTGCAGAACCTTTGTCCATTTATCAGCAACATCGCGCTCTGCTTGAGCGCTGACAAAGAAGCCTTTACGAATACGTGAAAGCATCGTGATTGCAGCATTTTTCGCGATAGATGTCGGCATGAAGAGACCTTGTTGGCGTCGATCTTCAGGCACAAGCGCAATGCCGTGCTCCATTGCATCAAGAGGTGAGGCTGGTTTGAGTTTCTTTCCGTTGAGCATCACAGCGCCTGAGTTATATGCATCTACGCCAAAGATTGCGCGAGCTACTTCAGAACGTCCAGAACCAACAAGGCCTGCAAGTGCAACAATCTCGCCAGCACGCACATCGAAGGAGATATTTTCGAATTGTCCATCGCGCGCAAGATCTTTCACTGAGAGAACGACGTCTCCTACTTGAGCATCAACTTTAGGGAAGAGATCAGATACATCGCGACCAACCATTGCGCGGATTACCTGTGGCTCATCCAGCTCTGAGGTAAGGGCAGTACTTACTGTTGAGCCATCGCGCATGATTGTGATGCGATCACAGAGAACGAAGACTTCATCAAGGCGGTGGCTTACAAAGACAACAGCGCAACCTTGATCGCGCAGATTGCGCGCTACAGAGAACAAACGATCAACTTCCTTTGAAGACAGCGCCGCGGTTGGTTCGTCCATGACAATTACATTTGCTTTAGTTGAGATTGCCTTAGCAATTTCAACTATCTGCTGGTCGGCGATTGATAGGCCACGAGCGCGAGCAAGTGGGTTCAGCGGAACACCGAGTTGTTCAAAGAGTGCGCGTGATTCATTTTCCATAAACTTCCAGTGGACACGTCCGCCTGAAAGCGGTTGGCGACCAGCAAAAACATTTTCAGCGAGCGTGAGATCGGGGAAGAGGTTTGGCTCTTGATAGATAACAGCGATTCCTTGTTCGCGAGCTAGCCGCGTACTTCCTTGCTCGAATGATTTTCCATTGAGAGTGATGGTTCCTGCATCAAGTCGGTGCACACCCGCAAGAGTTTTCAAGAGTGTTGATTTGCCTGCGCCGTTCTCGCCGAGAAGGGCATGAATTTCCCTGGTGTAGAGAGTTAGGTCAGCGTTAACGAGCGCCTTAACACCGCCAAAGTTCTTGGCGGCGCCCTCAACAGACAGCACGGCTGACGTCACCCTCTACACCTCCTGGAAGGAACTACATTGAAACGATTCATTTTCAATAAGGTGACATTAAGAGGGAATTGAGCGTGAGTCAACCCCCCTTTGATAACGATTAGGTCAATTCTTACCCCATTTCATTGACACGGTTCAATTACGCGGGCAGACTCTCGCACCATGAGCGTGAGCCTTCGAGATGTGGCAAAGGCTGCTCAAGTCTCGGTCGGGACGGTCTCAAATGTGCTCAATCGCCCCCAGGTCGTAGCCCCAATGACCCTGGCCCGAGTCCAAGAAATCATCAAGGAACTGGGCTTTGTGCCCAATGGCTTTGCCCGCCATCTGCGTTCTGGCTATAGCCGCACCCTGGGGTTGATCGTGCCGGATGTTGCAAACCCATTCTTTACTGAAGTTGCTCGAGGCGTTGAGGATGCTGCAAGTAAGCGTGATTACGCAGTCTTTCTCTGCAACTCTGATGAATCAGCTGCAAAAGAAGATCGATACGTCAAGGTACTAATTCAACAGCAAGTCCGAGGAGTACTTATTACCCCTGCAGATGTGAAAGCCGATCGCCTCGATTTAATGCGCGAACGCGGAATTGCCGTCACTCTCTTGGACCGTGAAATAAAGGGGCGCAAGCAATGCTCTGTCTCTGTAGATGACGTACATGGCGGACAAATTGCAATTGAACATTTAACTGGGCTGGGCCACACATACATTGCATGGGTAAGCGGCCCTGAATCAATTCCACAGGTTGCAGATCGTGGCGCTGGTGTCGCAAAGGCGGCAACAGTTGCAAATGCAACTATTGAAACAATTCGAGTCTCACTGATGAATGCTGCCAAAGGAGAAGAGGCAGCACAGAGAATTCTTGAACTTAATAAAATGCCAACGGCAATATTTTGCGCCAATGACTTGCTTGCACTCGGTGTGATGCGAGTCTTGCTTGAAAATAAAATACGAATCCCAGAACAAGTTTCAATTCTGGGTTATGACGATATTGCCTTCGCGCCATCAGCAGCGGTTCCGTTGTCATCCATCGCGCAACCGTCTTATCAAATGGGTATTACAGCAGCCGATTTATTGCTTGATGAATGCGAAGATGGCGATTCACATGAACATCAACAGATTCGCTTCCAGCCACAATTGGTTGAACGTGCTTCAACTGGCAAGCGTTAATTACTGACGATTTAAAAATCGAACGTGTTTTG
>CAIPLJ010000150.1 GCA_903865885.1 uncultured Actinomycetes bacterium
CCACACCTAATCGTTGAGCAATTTCTGGATGTGCACCGCTCCCACTGACGGTTATGGGACGAGTGTGTGGTGTATCGGCGAGCATGGAACCGAGAGTGATCACCATGTCGACCTCTAAATCATCTGCAAGGTCGAGAATGTTTGCAGCAAATGTCTTCCACTTCATCGACGGTTCTACGCCACGTATCACAACGAAATCGTGATCTAACTCTGGTGTACGCAATCCAAATACCTGTGTGCCTGGCCATGTAAGGCTTCTAATGCTGGATTCATCGATACACACAGTTGGTCGATTGACTTGAAAGTCGTAGAACTCTTCAACATCTACTTCGGCGATGAGTTCAGGTACTACATCTGTCTTTGAATCTGTCCATGATCCAAGTAGATGTGAAGCAGCTCCAGTTGAGGCTTCTCCTGCATCGTTCCACCCTGAGAAGGCGATAACCATCACTGGTGAACGAAGCGCAGGTATCTGGTGAATCTCCATATCGACACCTTACGGTAACCTCAGCGCCGTGACGAGCGCAAAGGCAGATATCAAGGTAGTCGACGGCTTGCTCCGTCGCGCTCTTGCTACTCGCACAGTTATCGCCGATGGGGCGATGGGAACGATGCTGCAGGCAGCTGATCCGACACTGGAAGATTTCCAGAACCACGAAGGCTGCAACGAGATTCTCAATGTCACCCGTCCCGATCTAGTTCGCTCAGTCCATGATGCCTACTTAGAAGTCGGTGTCGATGCCATCGAGACAAATACTTTCGGAGCAAACTGGGCAAACCTTGCTGAATATGGAATTGAAGATCGCATCTACGAATTAGCTTTCGCTGGTGGAAAGATCGCCCGCGAGGCTGCGGATGCGTATTCGACGCCAGAGCGCCCGCGCTTCGTTTTAGGTTCACTTGGACCAGGAACCAAACTTCCTAGTCTTGGCCACACAACGTATGCGCATCTGAAAGATGCTTACTACGTAGCATCAAAGGGTTTAGTCGATGCTGGTGCTGATGCGCTGTTGATTGAAACGACTCAGGATTTATTGCAAGCAAAGGCAGCAGTCAACGGAGCTCGTCAAGCAATTACTGAATCAAATCGAGATGTCATTCTCATTGCGCAAGTTACCGTTGAAACTACCGGAACCATGTTGCTCGGCTCTGAAATCGGAGCAGCTCTCAACGCACTCGAGCCTCTTGATATCGACCTTATAGGTCTTAACTGTGCAACAGGTCCTACAGAAATGTCCGAGCATCTTCGCTATCTATCTAAGAATGCACAATGTGACATCTCTGTCATGCCTAACGCGGGTCTACCAATTTTAGGAAAAAATGGCGCCGAGTATCCGCTTGGGCCAGAAGAACTCGCGAAAGCGCTCGAAACTTTCGTCAACGACTACGGCATTGCACTCATTGGTGGTTGTTGCGGAACAACACCAGCGCACTTGGCTGCTGTAGTAAACCTATTGGGCGGGCATGCTCTAAAGAAGCGCACACCCGATCTCGATCCAGGTGCGTCATCTCTCTACCAATATGTTCCCTTTAGACAAGATAAGACGTACTTAGCAATCGGTGAACGCACCAATGCAAATGGCTCCCGAGCATTCCGCGATGCACTTGTCGCTGAGGATTGGTCAACGTGTGTTGAAATCGCACGCGATCAGATCCGCGATGGCGCGCACATGCTCGACCTCTCCGTAGATTACGTTGGACGCGATGGCGTTCGCGATATGACGGAGATTGCCTCACGCTTTGCCACTGCTTCAACGCTACCCATCGTTCTAGATTCCACTGAACCTGCTGTACTCAAAGCGGGTCTTGAAGCACTCGGTGGTCGCTGCGTCATTAACTCTGTCAATTACGAAGATGGAGATGGACCCACATCGAGATTTGCGCGCATCATGCCACTGGTGCAAGAACATGGCGCATCAGTTGTTGCACTGACTATTGATGAAGAAGGACAAGCTCGCACAGCTGAATGGAAGCTTCGCGTAGCACGCAGACTTATCGAGGATTTATCAACCAACTGGGGAATAGCAGTGGGCGATATATTGATTGACACTCTGACATTTCCAATCGCAACAGGACAAGAAGAGACGCGTCGCGATGGCATCGAGACAATCAATGCGATTCGCGCTCTGAAGGCTGAATATCCGCAAGTACAAACAACTTTGGGTGTGAGCAATGTTTCCTTCGGGCTCAATCCTGCCTCGCGCGTTGTATTGAACTCAGTTTTCTTGCATGAATGCGTAGAAGCAGGACTTGATTCAGCAATTGTTCATCCATCAAAGATTATGCCGATGGCCCGTATCGAAGAGCGCCATAAAGAGGTAGCTCTAGATTTGATTTACGATCGCCGTACATACGATGGCGAGACATGTACCTACGATCCACTTCAAGAATTCTTACAACTCTTCGAAGGCGTTGAACTAGCTGCCTCTCGCA
This sequence comes from uncultured Actinomycetes bacterium, assembly GCA_903865885.1. Taxonomy (GTDB): domain Bacteria; phylum Actinomycetota; class Actinomycetes; order Nanopelagicales; family Nanopelagicaceae; genus Planktophila. The sequence continues at coordinate 2,434 of CAIPLJ010000150.1, forward strand.
ATATTCGTGCATCTGAACTCGCGGCGTTGCCACTTCGCAAGCGCTTAGAGCACCGCATCATTGACGGTGAAAAAGTGGGGCTTAATGAAGATCTTGATGCGGCAATGGCGGAGGGAATTTCCCCGCTTGCAATAATTAATGACCATCTCCTTGAGGGAATGAAGGTCGTTGGCGAGCTGTTCGGTAAGGGCGAGATGCAACTTCCCTTCGTGCTGCAGAGCGCTGAAGTAATGAAATCAGCAGTTGCGTATCTCGAACCTCATATGGAGAAGACTGACGGAGCAGGCCGTGGCCGCATGCTTCTTGCCACTGTAAAGGGCGATGTCCACGATATTGGAAAGAACCTCGTCGATATCATTCTGACAAATAACGGTTACCAAGTCGTCAATATTGGAATCAAACAGACTGTTAATCAGATTATTGATGCAGCCCTTGAAAATGATGTCGATGCTGTTGGCATGTCAGGTCTCTTGGTGAAATCAACTGTCATCATGAAAGAGAATTTGCTAGAGATTACATCGCGAGGTTTGGCAGATAAATGGCCAGTAGTTCTCGGGGGAGCAGCTCTCACCCGCGCCTATGTCGAACAAGATCTCGCGGCGATTTTTCCTGGTGAAGTTCGTTATGCGCGCGATGCCTTCGAAGGTCTGCGTTTGATGGATGCAATCATGGCGGTCAAGCGCGGAGATGAAGGAGCAGCACTTCCAGCACTTCGAGAGCGCAAAGTAAAGGCCGTTGCTCGCACACACGATAGAGAATCTGTTATCGATACCGTGCGTAGCGATGTAGCGCTCGATATCTCCATCCCTAAAGCGCCATTCTTCGGAAGCAGAATTGTTAAAGGAATTCCAATTGCAGATTATGTCGGCATGCTCGATGAACGCGCTCTCTTTATGGGGCAATGGGGTCTCAAGGGTGCACGTGGCGAATATGAAGCAATGGCAGAGAGTGAAGGCCGCCCGCGTCTTCGCAAGCTACTTAACGATGTTCAATCACACAGTTGGCTAGAAGCTGCAGTTGTCTATGGATATTTCCCTTGTGTCTCAGAGGGTAATGATCTGATCATCTTGCATCACGAAGGACCAGATGAAGGTAAGGAGCGAGTTCGCTTCTCTTTCCCACGTCAATCTCGTGATCGAAGATTATGTTTAGCCGATTTCTTCGCGTCAAAGGATTCAGGCAAAGTTGATGTCGTTGCATTCCACGTTGTCACAATGGGAAATACCATTAGCAAGGCAGCAAACGAGCTCTTTGCCGCAGATGCTTACCGTGATTATCTCGAGCTCCACGGTCTCTCTGTCCAACTTACTGAAGCACTCGCTGAATACTGGCACGCACGTATTCGCGAAGAGCTATCTGTTCGTGATGAAGACTCTGCTGACCTTCAAGGAATTTTGGATCAGGGCTATCGAGGCTCTCGCTACTCGTTTGGATATCCTGCATGTCCCGACATTGAACAACAGACTCAGCTCTGTGAATTACTAGAACCCGGACGAATTGGTGTCGAACTCTCGGAAGAGTTCCAACTACATCCCGAGCAATCGACCTCTGCCATCATCGTCCACCACCCAGAAGCGAAATACTTCAACGCTAATTAGTTATGGGCGGGGCAGATAGACTTAAAGAAGCACCAATCACAGAGTCTAGATTTCTTAGTGGGAAAGTGTTCTGTTTCAAGAGCGGTAAGTATCTCATCGCCAATATTTTTTAGAATTTTCTCAGTAGATAATAACTGCGCTTCAGTGGGCGAGCTTTTTACAACGCGAGAATCTCCAAGATAAATCAGCTGTAATAGTTTTGGAAGTACACCTTCATTGCGCCAATAGAGGAGTGCATAGACACGTAATTGAAAGAGCGCTTTCTCCTCCCACCCTGGCTTAGGAGATTTACCAGATTTATAGTCGACGATTCGAACTTCACCAGTGGGTGCTATATCGAGGCGATCTACATAACCGTGCAGG
>CAIPLJ010000151.1 GCA_903865885.1 uncultured Actinomycetes bacterium
GCGTTTGAGGGATCCGAAATCTCGCTCCACGGGAATCATGATGGCGAGTTGTAGGAAACAAGTATTGACCATTCCGGATGCAATCATGCCTGCCACGAAGTACTGGCTAAATGTCACGCCCTTGGCAATGGAGTTGGAGAAGACAGATCCAAAGATTGCGAGCAAGATCAGTGGAAAGAGCATTGTGAAAACTACAGATTCGCGTTGGCGCATAAATTGTTTAATCTCAAGACGTCCGCGCTGGATACCAATGGAGAGCGCTGTTGGTTTACTCATGCGTGCCTCCAATCATTTCAAGATAAATATCTTCAAGAGAAGCCCTACGCACATTGAGTTCTGGAATCTCTCCACCAAATTGCTGTGCTAATTGTGAAACCAGAGCAGTTGGGTTGGCAGATTTCTCTTCTCGAAGTTCAGCTCCATCGCGCCATGAGACTGTTGCAAGGGAAGTCGCACGTCCGCCCAATTGATCGGGGGTTGAGACCTCAATAATCTTGCCGCGATTGATGACTGCAACGCGATCTGCTAGCGCTTCTGCCTCATCAAGGTAATGCGTAGTCAGCAAGATTGTTGCGCCTTCGTCACGGAGTTTACGAATCAGTGACCAGAATGCGCGACGTGCTTCAGGATCAAATCCCGTTGTTGGTTCGTCGAGAAAAATTAATTCGGGATTGCCAATAATTCCAAGCGCCACATCGAGTCTGCGACGTTGGCCGCCCGACAAGGTGCGACCGAGCGCATCTGATTTCTCAGTTAACCCAACAAGTTCAATAACTTCGCGCACATCTTTTGGATTTTCGTAATATGTCGCAAAGTGAGAAACTGATTCATAGACAGTGAGGTCACCTGCATCATTGGTCGATTGCAGAACGATTCCGATTCGATCGCGCCATTGTTGGCCCGCGTTGCCCTTTGTTGAAGGATCAAAGTCGAGTACTCGCACTTCTCCAGAGTCACGGTCGCGAAATCCTTCAAGAATCTCGACAGTGGTGGTCTTTCCGGCGCCGTTTGGTCCCAAGAGCGCGAAGATTTCCCCTTGCTCAATCTCGAGGTCGAGGCCATCGACTGCCTTATTGGAGCCGTAGCTCTTGCGCAGCCCCGAAACGCTGATGACCTTACTCATATGGTCATCTTGTCACTTACTGGGAGAAAGTGCGAGAAAATGGAGCCATGAGCCCGCGTAAGAATTATCCTAAAAATCGTAGGCCGAAGAATAATGATGAAGAACGTGAAATCAATCCATCGAATCAAAGTTTTGAAGAAGATGAGAATGGTCTATGGATTGTTCGTAAGTTAACTGGATCTGCTGCAAATAAACCTTATCGATGCCCTGGATGCGATCAATTGATTCCGATGGCTACACCGCACACCGTTGCATGGATGGATGGCGATGAAGATAACCGTCGCCACTGGCATAACGCATGCTGGAGTAAGCGAAATAACCGAGGACCACGTACCGAGCGCACACGTAATGCGCCGCGATATTAAGTATTAGCTCAATCTGCCTTTAAGAAACTTAGTAAGCCCAACAATAAGTTTGTCGTTACCTGATGTGCGAGAGAAGCTTGTAAATGCTATTGGCAGTTGGAAACGTGCACGAACAACGGTGCGTGGGTAGGTAAATTCCAGCAGACCTTCTGGCCCATGGATACGACCGTAACCGCTATCTTTTACGCCGCCAAAAGGAACTGAATCAACTGCAGCAAATGCAATCACTGAGTTAATGGAGACCATTCCAGTGTGTAGTTGAGATGCGATCTGCTTGCCACGGCGCTTTGACCATACCGATGCACCAAGTCCATAGCGCGTTGCATTAGAGAGCTCGATTGCTTCAGCCATATTCTTGACGCGGTTAATCGCAATTGTTGGTCCAAAAGTCTCTTCAGTCATTGCAATCGAATCTTCGGGGACATCGCAGAGGATTACTGGTTCTACAAATGGCGCCTTTACAGAATCAGATCCACCCATCATGACTTTGGCACCGCGAGCTATGGCATCATTGATATGGCTTTGAATAATAGGAACCTGCTTAGGCATTGTTGTTGGGCCATATTTACCGTGGCCAGGTGCACCTGGATGAATATCCTTTGCAATCTCAAGTACCTTTGCAATGAATTTATCTGCAACGCGCTCATCTACGTAGACGCGCTCTGCTCCGATACATGTCTGACCTGCATTAGAAAATGCTGACCAGACGGTTGCATCTGCGGCACGCTTGATATCGGCATCGTGAGCGACGATGACAGGATCTTTTCCACCGCATTCGAGAACAACCGGAGTCATATGCGCTGCACATGTTGCTGCAACGATCTTTGCTGTGCGAGTAGATCCTGTGAAAGCTAACTTATCGACTCCACTTTCGCAGAGGAATTTTCCGGTTTCGCCAAGTCCTGTAACACAGGTAAAGACGTCGGCGAGCATGCACGAGTCGATAAAGGATTGAGCTAGGTATTCACCAACACCTGGTGTGTACTCGCTTGGCTTAAAGACAACTGTATTTCCAGCAGCGAGTGCGTATGCAATCGAACCAAGTGGAGTAAAGACTGGATAATTCCACGGACCAATAACTCCAACTACTCCGACAGGTGAACGCTCGACAGTTGCTGACATATTTGCCATTAACAGCCCAGGAGAGCGGTGCGATGTGCGCATCACAGATTCGGCATGTCGAGCAGCCCACGCGATATGACCTGCTGCAAGAGATGCCTCTAACTTTGCATCACTTATTGGCTTTCCAGTTTCAAGCGAGACGATGGCGGTAAGTTCATCAACATTTGCGAGTAAATCTGTGCTCCACTTGAGTAACACTTTGCGACGGCCACGAAAGCCGAGTTCACGCCACTCTTTCGATGCGTTGCGTGCGCGATCGACTGCGGCGCGCACTGCTGCCTCGCTAAAGATTTCGTGCGAAGTGATGACTTCGTCAGTGACTGGATTATGAGATGCAAATGTTGAAGTGTCTGAAAGAACCATAAGCAAAGACTAGACTGCAACTATGTCGGAACCAATCCGCCCCAGCACAATTCTTCCGGGTGTACGCACGCCATTTACCGTCACGACTGAAGATGGCCAGACCCTCATCGGCGAAGTCAGCGCACCGATTGATAACCCAACCTCAGCCATATTGTGTTGCCACCCCAACCCAACGGGCGGGGGAATGATGGATAGCCATATCTATAAGAAGGCGGCCAACCGTCTGCCATCTATGGCCGGAATTACCGTAGTTCGTTTCAATACTCGCGGAACAACAAGTGAAGCTGGCACAAGTACTGGTTCATACGACAATGGCCGTGCAGAAAAATACGATGTCGAAGCGATGATCCGTTACTGCTTTGAAACTCTCGCATTGAAAGAGGTGTGGGTAGTTGGGTGGTCATTCGGAACAAGTATTGCAATCAGCCATGCACGCGATTCTCGCGTCAAAGGGCTAATTCTTTTAAGCCCTACGTTGCTCGATATTGTCGACGGAGATCTTGAATTTTGGGCGAAAGATGGAAGACCCATCACCGCGCTTATTCCTGAATTTGATGACTATTTAAAACCAGATCAAGCAAAGATTCGTTTTGCGATAATTCCACAGATTGATCTGATTCCGGTCGATGGCGCCAAACACTTATGGGTAGGTGAGCCTTCAGTACACCGAGTCTTATCTGAAATTACTCGAGTTGTTGCACCGCACAGATTGCCGCTGCCAACGCAGATTTAAGATTTTTCTGCGCGAGGGAAGACTACTTCTTCAAGAATTAATATCACCGATGCCGCCACAGGTACTGCAAGTAATCCACCAACAAGCCCCAGCAATGAAGTACCAATCATTGCTGAAATGATTGTGACTGCCCCTGGAACAGCAAGGTTACGTTTCATGATGCGTGGATGAATAACATAATTTTCAACTTGAACGTAGAGAATATATCCAACGAATGCAATGAGCCCTATTGATACTGATTGCGTAAGAGCGATAATGGTGACAATTCCGCATCCAAGGAAATGGCCAACCAAAGGCACGAGTCCGCAGACAAAGATAATAATTCCGATCGCAACCGGTGATGGCAGGCCGAGAATTGCACTGAAAATAGCGATGAAAACTGCGCCAAGTATTGAGACGATAATCTGACTTCCGACGAAGGTTCCAACGCGAGCGATTATTGCTTCCGTCAGCAGCGAAACACGTGTGCGGCGACTAGCTGGGACAAGCTTCAAGCCAAGCTCTACGGCCTGTGGCAATGATGTGATGAAGTACAAGGTCAAGATCAAAATAGTAAGTGTTGTAAAGGTTCCAGAGAGCACGCTCTTACCCACACCGATGACTCCACCGAATGCTGAAATGAGCAACGTGCCATCTGAAGTTACGGAACTCAGACGTTTCTGTAGAGTTTCGATAAATCCGTAATGATCATTGAGATTGGCAATAGTTGCGTTGTTCTTTAAGTTTTCTAGAAGCGATGGCGCAATCTGAATAAGGTGAGTTCCTTGAGAAATCAGTGGCGGCACCACGACGGCAGCAAAAATTCCGAATGAAAGTATGACTAGTGCGAAAATAATGGCGACAGCAGATCCGCGAGAGAGACCTCGTTTGCGAATTGCTTCGACTGCAGGGTTAAGACCTGTTGCAAGGAAGAGTGCGACGAGAATAAGTACAAAGATTTGGCTGACGCTAGCAAGTGCGCGCATCAAGATAATTGCTGAAAGCGCTCCCAGAGTTGCAATAAAACCAAAGTAGAAAGGATGGCCTCTGTCTATTGGAGCACCTGCAGCTCCGAAATCGACAATTACCGGTGTTTCTTTTGCTTTTCTCTTCATGCGGTCTGAAATAGCCATGATTTATTGTAAAGCGTGCGAGAGAATAACCCCCATGGCGCTACGGATTACTGGGCTCGGCGAAGAAATCGCAGCTGTTACAGGCCTGCCATGGAACATTCCTTTGGAGGAGTGGCCAGAAGATCCGCTGCTCGCTGAAAAGCGAGGTATTTCTCGCCACATCGTCCGCCTCGTGCGTTCCACAGATGATCCAGATTCTGAAGTCTATGCAGTGAAAGAGACAGTCTCTGAGTTTGCCAATCGCGAATATAAAATCTTGCGCGAGCTCAAGCAGTTAGATTCACCGAGCGTTCAATCGATTGCGGTAATTGAAGGCCGCACAGATAAGAATGGTGAAGAACTTCCATGCGCGCTTGTTACTCGCTTCTTGCCTTATTCGTTGCCTTTCCGCGTGGTCTTAAGCGATAAACAAGTAACTGCCGAAGATGTCACGCTTATGGCAAATGCACTTGCCTTATTACTTGTGCGCTTACATTTATTAGGTTTCTGGTGGGGCGACTGTTCACTTTCCAACACACTCTTTCGCCGCGATGCTGAAGGTTATGCGGCATATCTTGTAGATGCCGAGACGGGAGAATTTCAGAAATCCCTTTCTGTCGGTCAACGCGAACATGATTTAGAAATTGCACATTTCAACGTTGCTGCAGAACTTGAAGATCTTCAACTCTCCGGCGTTCTCTATCCGGGACTTGATCCAATTCGTGCAAGTACTGCGCTGATTAAGCGCTATCACCGTTTGTGGTCTGCTCTCAAAGATCGACAAGTTCTCGATCCCACAGATCGCCACGCAGTAGAACGTGCGATGCGCCAATTACACGACCTCGGTTTTGCCGTTGAAGAAGTATCGGTTTCCATGGAGGAAGGTGAGAATGCCGGCAAGTTGGTATTCCAACCAAAACTTGTTGCCGCCGGATATCACAAGAGCCGCCTTCGCGAATTAATGGGCCTTGATACAGAAGAGCTACAAGCAAAGAGGCTACTTGCATCCTTTGATCGATTTAGAGGGCGAGAAAAATCACCCAAGCCACCTCTATCTGATTCAGCTAAGCGTTGGCTCGATGAAGTATTTCGACCAACAGTGAGTCTGATTCCACCAGAACTTGAAGGGCGCATTGAACTCGCTCAATTTTTCCATGAAACCCTTGAGCATCGCTGGTATTTGAGCGAACGTGCGGGCCACGATGTTGGACTAGAGTTTGCCGCGAAGTCCTATGTTGCAGAAATTTTGCCCTACCGCCGCGACTCTGGAGTCGACGTTCGAGTAGATGGCGCAATTCAGTAACACATACAAAGTTAGAGCGAGGAAGATGTCATGAGTTTGCCACCGAACTTTTCTCAAGCAGTAGATCTCAGCTCGCTTGGAAAACCGGCACCCGATCTGACTTCACCGATTCCTGGTATTGAAGTCACTCCACTTAATTTGCAGGCTGAAATTCTTCCACTTTCAAAGTCAAAGCCAGTCATCGTTCTATGTTGGTCTCCGCGTTCTCCCGAATCAGTTGAGTTATTGCGCACGCTCGGAAAGTTAGAGAGCGCAGGCGGAGAAAAATGGATTCTTGCCCACGTCAATATTGATGAACAAGCTCCCGTTGCGCAAGCACTGCAAGCGCGAACAATTCCGTATGGAGTTGTATTTATTGGGGGACAGGCTGTTCCATTTCTTGAACAACCACTGAGCGAAGATCAACTGCGTGAAGTCATTACCAAGATTCTTACCTTGGCTGCGCAACAAGGAATCGGTGAAGAACCTGTTGAAGAGACTGAACCTGAAGAAGATGAAGCACTTGCAGCCCTTGATCAAGGAGATTACCCAGCTGCTGAAGCTGCCTATAAGCGTTTGATTGCTCGTAAACCAACAGATGCCTATGCAAAGTTAGGACTTGCGCAGGTTCAGTTACTGGCTCGCACACACGGTGTCGACGCTGCGAAGGTGATGGAAGATGCCATTAAGCGCCCTGATGATATTGATCTTCAGATTCAATGCGCAGATGTTGAAGTCATGAGCGGATATCTTGAACCTGCCTTTGATCGACTTTTGCGCTTACTTCTCGTGATGCATGGTGATGAACAAAAAGTTATTAAAGATCGATTGCTCGAGCTCTTTGCTCTCGTTGACCAAGCTGATCCACGAGTTATTAAAGCCCGTGCTCAGCTTGCGAATGCGCTCTTTTAATTATGGCTCAAATCTCCATTGCTCCAGAGCGCGAACAGAAATTACTGCACACAGTCTTCTTTCTCTTCGGATTTTCGATTATGGCTTGGGTGCCTCGGTTTCCAGAGGTTAAAGCGCAACTTGGTTTAAATAATGGTGCATTCGGATCTCTCATTAGTACGGGTTCAGTCGGTGCATTTCTAGGCTTACTGACAGTTGGTCACATCATTCACAGATTCGGTGCAAAGCGAGTCACAGTCACTGCGATTGTTATTCTGCTGACTTCTCTGGCAAGTGTTGTACATACACATTCAACACTTCTCTTTCTCATTTTGAATATCACATTTGGATTTGGAATTACTGCAGTCCATGTCTGTATCAATAGCCAAGCCTTCCACTTTTTAGAGAGAAGTGGCAAAAACCTCATTACATCCTCTGCAGGTTTCTGGAGTTTTGGTGCTCTAGCCTCTGCAATTGTTTCGGGATTCCTCGTCGGCCATATTTCTCTAGTCGCACAAATCGATGTCATCTGTGCGGTAGCAGCGGTATTAATGATTGGAATTATCCTAAGTCTGCACACTGTATTAATCACGGCAAATCAAGATTCATCCCAAGATTTCAGCATTAAAGAAATCTTTACCTCTTTTCACATTGATTGGCCTGTCAGCTTGGGCATGGCATGTGCTATCTATCTTGAATTTGCAATCGGTGACTGGGGAACCATCTTTACTAAAGATCGATTAGCGATTGCGCCTGGACTTGCCGCCGTCCCTTACATTTTTTTCACAGCCGCGATGATCTTTGGTCGGCTCGTGATTGTGCAGCGCTTAGAAAAACGCGATGAACTCTATGTCTGGGTGCGCAGAGCAGCGCTCCTTGCAGGTTTAGGGTTTGGAATATCAATCATTGTTGCAACACATCTGCCCGCCAGTGCACAGTGGTGGTCTTACGCACTCTTCTTACTCGGCTTCACACTTGCTGGAATAGGTTCATCATTTCTTGGACCATCATTTTTTGCTGCAGCCAATCGCAGATCTTCACAGCCCAGCGCAGTAGTTGTAGGCCAATTCGGAGTGGTCAATAACGTGCTGACCTTTGTTGTGAAATGGATTGTTGCGTGGACAATTCAATTTACAGGTTCGATTGCACTAGCGATGATGATTCCAGCTGCGATGCTCTTAATTTCCACCTTCTTTGTGGGTGTACTTAAAAAAGACAGCACAGCTACGAAGTAGATCAGTAAGAGGCTGTTATCAACCCGAACCTTCGGTGTTGCCAGCATCTGCTGAACGCACATCGAAGATACGGTACTTATCGATAGCTTCTTGAACTACAGATTCCTTTACCTCGCCAGACTTTGCAAGCTCTGCAAGAGTTGCAACTGTGATTGATTCTGCATCCACCTTGAAGTGGCGACGAAGCGCACCGCGAGTATCGGAAAGTCCAAAGCCATCTGTTCCAA
>CAIPLJ010000152.1 GCA_903865885.1 uncultured Actinomycetes bacterium
AAGAGGTTCAGAAAGAGATTGCATCTCTCTCGGTTCGTCTTCATGCAGCTCTCGTCCGCGGCGGACTTAACCGACCTCGTTAATAGAATCCTTTAGCGCATTTAATGTTGGTCCAGGTAGAAGTTGTTGGCGTTCGTATCGAGATGCCTTCTAACCAACCGATCGTCTTACTCAAAGAGTTAGAGGGAACCCGTTTCCTTCCTATCTGGGTCGGAGCCGTTGAAGCCACAGCGATTGCATTCGCTCAGCAGGGGCTGGAAGCCCAACGTCCGCTGACACATGATCTGATTCGCGATCTTCTCGACCGATTAGACACAACGTTGACAAGTGTCCATATCACCGAGATCAAAGATGGCATCTTCTATGCCGAACTTCTGATGCGTAACGCAACAGGTGCAATCGAAGCGCTTTCTGTGCGCCCATCGGATGCGATCGCAGTTGCCCTTCGAACCAAGAGCAACATCATGGTCAACAGCCAGATGTTGGATGAGGTGGGAATCGATATCCCTGAGCAGATTGCCAATGAGGTATCGGCTTCGGGGGATCAAGAGCTCGAGGCTTTCCGCGAATTCCTCGATGGAATCAACCCCGAAGACTTCGCAGGATAGGCGTAGAAGCCTCAACCTCAAGTAGAGGTTTTGTTCGTGTCGGTCTCGTATTTCTAGAAGGTGCAGGCGTAACCTTTACCTAACCCCACCACATGAAAGCGAGCCCCCTCTCGTGACTGAAGAAAAATTTGAAATCGGCTACCGCGGCGCTACTGCATGCTCCGCGGCTGGAATTTCATATCGTCAATTGGATTATTGGGCACGTACTGGTTTAGTTGAACCTTCCATCCGAACAGCAACTGGTTCCGGAAGTGCACGTCTCTATGGTTTTCGCGACATTCTCGTTTTGAAAGTGGTTAAGCGACTTCTCGATGCAGGTGTATCACTGCAAAATATTCGTACAGCTGTAAATCATCTCCGCGATCGCGGAGTTGTTGAACTCGAAAGCATCACCCTCATGAGTGATGGCGCATCTATTTATGAATGTGCAAGTGCCGACGAAATTGTCGATTTGCTCGCTGGTGGCCAAGGTGTATTTGGAATTGCAGTCGGACGGGTCTGGCATGAAGTTGAAGGCTCTCTTGCAACGCTTCAAGGTGAAGTCAATGGTGAGGTCGTTGGTGGGGAAAATAACGACGAACTCTCTCTCCGCCGGAATGCGAAAGGCGCCTAATACTCATATATTTCCTTCCCTAGGGCGCACAGGCGTTCTGTTACAGGGGAGTGGCTTTGAGCAATTATCAAGACTTTGAGGATCGCCATATTGGTCCATCTGCAACAGATGAAGCAGAGATGCTCCAACTTCTTGGGTACTCCGATATTAAAAAATTTATTGCAGAGGTAGTTCCTGCAAATATCCAGATTGAAAAGACTCTCGACACAGTTCTCGACTCTGCAAAGAGCGAGGTCGACGTCATTGCTGAACTCCGAGCAATTGCAGAGAAGAACGAAGTCTTCACATCGCTCATCGGTGGTGGTTATTACGGGACAATTACTCCGCCTGTTATCAAGCGCAATGTTCTAGAAAATCCAGCTTGGTACACCGCCTACACACCGTATCAGCCAGAAATTTCGCAGGGACGCCTAGAGGCGCTCTTTGCATTCCAAACTGTCATCTGCGATATGACTTCTCTCTCACTTTCTAATGCATCAATGCTCGATGAATCAACGGCTGCAGCAGAGGCAATGACTCTCGCCCGCCGTACATCAAAGACAAGCGATGATGCTGTCTTTCTCATCGAAGAACATGTGCACCCGCAGACAAAGGCTGTTGTGGCAACTCGCGCAAAGCCATTGGGGATTACTGTTGTTGAAGTTGATGCAGGACATGTAGCACGCGATGGATACGACGGAGAATTCTTCGGTTTGTTGCTGCAATACCCAGATGCCACTGGAGAGATTGTGGATTATTCAGCTGTTGCGACGTATGCGCATTCACGAGATGCACTTGTTATCGCTGCAACCGATCTCCTTGCGCTAACTCTCATCACGCCGCCAGGGGAGTGGGGCGCAGATATCGCAGTGGGTACATCGCAACGCTTTGGTGTCCCAATGGGATTCGGTGGACCACATGCCGGATTCATGGCTGTACGTGCAGGCTTAGAGAGATCTCTTCCAGGTCGTCTTGTTGGTCAGAGCGTTGACTCACATGGCAATCCAGCTTTTCGTTTAGCGCTACAAACTCGCGAACAACATATCCGTCGCGATAAGGCGACAAGTAATATCTGCACCGCCCAAGTTTTGCTCGCAAATATGAGCGCCTTCTATGCGATGTGGCATGGCCCAGCCGGTTTGCGTCTTATCGCAGAGCGTGTACACGCTTTCGCATCCCGTTTGCAGCAAGCCTCAGATTCTCGTAATACGAACGTCTTCGACACCGTCACCATTGATGTCAAAGATGCTGCAGCGATCCATAAGGCTGCCAGAGCAAAGAGGATAAATTTTGGGCGTGTATCGCCAACACAAATTCGAATCTCATTCGATGAATCCACAACTGAAGCCCTCTTTGCAGAGGTCTTGTCGATCCTCGGCCTCTCAGATACCAAGCCAAAGGCAATAGCCGCATCTTCTGCGCGTACCAGTTCCTATCTGACACATCCTGTCTTTAATACCTACTTTTCAGAAACTGCAATGTTGCGCTATCTGCGCACACTTGCAGATCGCGATTTAGCCCTTGATCGCACAATGATTCCTCTAGGTTCCTGCACCATGAAACTCAACGCGACCACCGAGATGGAAGCAGTCACATGGCCAGAGTTTGCATCGTTGCACCCATTTGCCCCGGCAGAACAATCTCAAGGATCGCGTCTATTGATTCAGCAGCTCTCTGATTGGCTTGTTGCAATTACCGGCTACGACGCAGTATCTCTACAACCGAATGCTGGTAGCCAAGGTGAATTTGCAGGGTTGCTTGCAATCCGCAATTACCACGACTCCCGAGGCGATTCAGGAAGAAATATCTGTTTGATTCCATCGAGTGCACATGGCACCAACGCAGCGAGCGCCGTGATGGCTGGAATGAAAGTAGTGGTAATCGAATGTGATGAGGCTGGAAACGTCTCTGTTGCAGATATCAAGGCGAAAATTGCAGAGCATTCAGGCGCCTTAGCTGCGCTGATGGTGACATACCCATCTACGCACGGAGTATTTGAATCTGCGATCTCCGAGATCTGCGCACTGATTCATGATGCAGGTGGTCAGGTCTATGTCGATGGCGCCAATCTCAATGCACTTGTTGGAACTGCCCAGCCTGGAAAATTTGGTGCAGATGTTTCTCACTTAAATCTACATAAAACATTCTGCATCCCTCACGGTGGTGGGGGACCGGGGGTTGGTCCCGTCATTGCAAAGGCGCATTTAGCGCCCTTTTTACCAAACCATCCGCTTGATGCTCTTGCAGGTCCTGCAACGGGACCTGGACCAATCTCAGGTGCACCATTTGGTTCAGCAAGTATCTTGCCAATTTCTTGGGCATACATACGTTTGATGGGGGGAGCAGGCCTCACTCACGCAACAGAGGTTGCAATCCTTAACGCTAATTACATGGCGCACCGACTAAAGGGCTCGTATCCGATTCTCTATACAGGCGCAAAGGGTTTAATCGCGCACGAGTGCATTCTCGATCTTCGTGAGATCACTCGGATATCAGGTGTCACCGTTGATGATGTTGCAAAGCGATTGATGGACTTTGGATTCCATGCGCCGACAATGTCATTCCCAGTTGCCGGGACTCTGATGATTGAACCGACTGAATCAGAAGATATGCGCGAGATGAACCGTTTTATTGATGCGATGAACGCCATTCGCGATGAGATCCAAGAAGTTATCGATGGAAAGATTACAGTCGAGGAATCTGCGCTGCGCCATGCACCGCACACAATCGGTGCGATCGCTGGTACTGAGTGGGAGAGAAGCTATTCACGCGAACGTGGAGCCTTCCCAGCGACCTACACAGGGTTGATTCCTGGTGAATTGATTGGGATGAAGGGTAAGTATTGGCCGACTACAGGGCGTATTGATGGGGCATATGGAGATAGGAATCTGGTCTGCTCCTGCCCACCGATAGAAGCCTTCGCTTAGCCAATTCTCATTTACTTTACATAATGTAACTTATCGGCGTTAGGCCGTAAGCGTCGAGCCAAGCCCCAGAGCGTTGTCTGCCACAGCGCCTCAATCACTATCGCGCGGCTCATCTTAGAGACGCCGTTGATGCGCTCTACAAAGGTAATAGGAACTTCAACCATCATTGCACCAGCGAGTTCAGATGCCATCGCCATTTCGATTTGAAAACAATATCCAGTAGCTGTCATATCTGCGAGGTTTAGTTTATTCAATAATTCTGCACTGTAGACACGAAATCCACCAGTGAGATCGTTGAGTGGAATACCCAGAGCGAATCGTGCATAACGGGTGCCAGATTTAGAGAGCAATTGTCTACTTTTTGGCCAATTCACCACGGATCCACCAGGCATCCATCGCGTTCCTAAGGTGATTGCAATAGGTGCGATATTTGCATCGAGCATTGCCGGTAAATCCTGTACTCGGTGAGAACCATCAGCATCCATTGTCACTACTTGTGAATATCTTTGCATGGGTAAAACATGCGCGAATCCGGCGCGATATGCAGCACCTAGACCTGATTTATGTGAACGTCTTAGAACGCTGACCCATGAATACTGCAAAGTATCGACAATATCTGCGGTTTTATCGGGAGAATTATCGTCGAGAATAACAACATCGAAATCGCGCGTTTTATGTAAATCCGAAAGCGATTTGAGTAGCTCTACGATTGCAATTGATTCTTTATATGTGGGGATAAGAATGACTGGCTTCATTGCAATCCTCTCCTACCAACCTAACGCTGATATTAATCTATCAACGCTAGCTCCTAGGCCATACTCTTCCTTCCTCTGATAAATTTCCGATAAATCTGCAGGTTTTTCAGGCTTCCCAATATCCATCTGCGGGATTGCAACATCGCGTGCGCAATTAACTAAGGTTGGCGCAATCTTGAGATAATCGCTGCCATCGATAATCTTCTTAGCAAGTGATGCGCTCAGAACTTCGTTGTTGGCATGCGCACCGGCAAGTGCCTCATCCACCGATGCAAAATTATTTGCTATCAGTGCAGCACCCTTCTCGCCGATACCGCGAACACCCGGTAGACCATCAGATGGATCGCCGCGGAACATTGCGAAGAGGGCGTACCTATCCCCCGGAATTCCATATTTTTCTGAGACCCATTTGATATCAACGAGATCGTGCTGTGAAAC
>CAIPLJ010000153.1 GCA_903865885.1 uncultured Actinomycetes bacterium
GCACGATTACGTGCTGCGCGGCGCTTAAGGGCGCGGCGCTCATCTTCAGATAGTCCGCCCCAGACACCTGCATCTTGACCTGATTCAAGCGCCCATGCAAGGCAGGCATCTTTAACAATGCAACGATTGCAGACCTTTTTAGCCTCTTCGATCTGGGTAATGGCAGGGCCTGTATTTCCTACAGGGAAGAAGAGCTCAGGATCTTCATCGCGGCAGGCGGATTGATGTCTCCAGTCCATGGCTCTACCCCTTTCAAATCTGATGGTGATTGTGCGCCAAGTTATCTGCGCAAGAGAGTAATTCTCCCTGTTGTTACTTACTTAAACAAGAAGGTAGCGAAAGAGATTTCCAAAATATGGGTGATTTACATCGCGTGCCCCCGACAGGAATCGAACCTGTGCACCTGCCTCCGGAGGGCAGTGCTCTATCCCCTGAGCTACGGGGGCGCAGGTACAAGGGTAGGTTATCTGACTATGAACAGTTCAGAGAAAGCATATTTCGCAACAGGTTGCTTCTGGGGCGCAGAACGTCGTTATTGGAATATTCACGGCGTGATCGCAACGAGCGTTGGTTATATGGGTGGCACACGAGCTAACCCTTCATACGAACAAGTCTGCACCGGTGTCACAGGACACGCAGAAATGGTTGAAGTCACTTTTGATCCATCCGTTGTGACGTATCGACGACTTCTCGAAGAGTTTTGGGTGATGCATGATCCGACTTCACTGAATCGTCAGGGTGGAGATATTGGGTCTCAATATCGCAGCGCAATCTTTACAACCTCAGAATCACAGCTCCTTCAAGCAGAAGTAACTCGCGATGTGTATCAGGCATCTCTTTCTCGCGAAGGTATTGGCGAGATTGTCACTGAAATCAAAAGCGCTGATGGAGTTCCTTATTACCTCGCCGAGGAGTATCACCAGAAATATCTCCAGAAGAATCCCAATGGGTATGACTGTCATTCATCGACAGGTGTGGCATTTCCTGCCATTGCACAATAGCTAGCGTTAGCTAAGCGCTCGCCAGCAATACCAAGCTACAACGCTGCGATAGGGGCGAAATTTCTCACCCTTCTTATCCAGCGCCTTGGGTTCAATCTCAGCTGTGAGCGCATATATCTTCTCCCACCCGCGGCGAACGCCTAAGTCACCAGTTGGCCAGATATCAAGACGCCCAAGTTGATGCATCATAAACATATCAACTGTCCATGGACCGATTCCCCAGAGACCAGTAAGTTGATCGAAGATCTCTTGATCATTATTGATTTCATGCAAGGAATTAATCTTTATCTTTTTCGTAATCGCTGCATCTGCAAGTCCTTGAATTGTCTTGTACTTTGCACCCGATACACCAGCAGCGCGCATTTCAACTTCACTAATTTCGGCAATTCGCCCTGGAATGACTCGGCCCTTCGCTAAATCTTTTACGCGACCGTAGATTGTGTCGGCAGCTTTCACCGCCAATTGCTGTGAAATTACTGATTCAACTAGAGCTTCAAAGTGAGTTACCGGCTTTGGGTTACGGCCGATGGTGCATAAAGGGTGTGCGTCGATAACTCGCGCAAGCCTTTTATCGCGTGCTGATAACTCTTTGGCTATTTTCTTCATCTGCTGCTGAGAGATAGTCACTTCAGCGGTCATGGATAAAGGATATTGACAGTGACATACTAAGTCTATGAGTGATTTCAAGGCTTTGGACCTTAGCGAATTGCAGACCCATCGCAGCGAAAAGTGGCGAGCATTTCCTAAAGATGTATTGCCGCTGCCTGTTGCTGAAATGGATTTCCCTGTAGCCGAACCTATTCGCCAAACTCTGAGAGAGATGATTGACCACTCAGATCTTGGTTACCTTGGGCCAATTCCAGAGATGGGGCCAGCATTCGCTGGTTTTGCAAAACGACGCTGGGGATGGGATGTAGATCCACTTCAGGTTCGCATTGCAGCAGATGTGGGTGTTGGGGTCGTTGAAGTTTTGCGAGTCATTACTAAACCTGGCGACAGGATATTGATTAACTCACCGGTCTATCCAAATTTCTGGACTTGGTGCACAGAGACTCAACTTGTACAAGTAGATGTTCCGATCACTCAATCAGAGACACAGGTCAATGGAAGTAATTGGATTCTTGATTGGGATGGAATCGAAAAGGCATATGCATCAGGTATCAAGGCACACCTAATTAGCAATCCTCATAATCCATTGGGTCGCATCTACACGCGCGAAGAACTTTCGAGATTGGCAGACCTTGCCAAAAAGCACAATGTTTATCTTCTCAGCGATGAAATCCATGCACCACTCACATTTTCTGAACAGACCTTCACACCATTCTTAGCCGTCTCTGAAACGGCGCGTGAAGTGGGAATAACCATTACAGCTGCTAGTAAGGGCTGGAATATTGCGGGACTTAAATGCGCAATTATCGTTACTCAGAATGCGAAAGTGCACGAGACCCTCAATGCCATTGCCTCAGCTACTCATTACCGAGCATCACTACTAGGAGCATTTGCAACAGTGACGGCCTTTGAGAAGGGAGAGCCGTGGCTCGATGCGCTGATGGTTCAACTCGACCACAACCGTAATCTTGTGGCTTCTCTTATTGAATCGAAGACCCCAGGTGTTGGATATCTCATCCCTCACTGTTCATATCTGGCATGGCTTGATCTCACAAAATTCAATCTTGGTGATAACCCGTCAGAGGTTCTTATCGAGAAGGCCAAGGTTGCATGTGTCCCTGGAGTTCGATTTGGCCCGCAGTCAACTCAATGTGTTCGTCTCAACTTCGCAACGAGCCCAGAAATTCTTGAAGAAGCATTCAATCGCCTCGCCACAGTTCTTCGTTAACGATTACTCTTAGGGCATGGCTGCTGATGACCTTCGCCCCGAAACAATTGCAATCTCAAGCGGGCGACCTCCGCATCTAGCGGGCGAAGGAATAAATCTTCCTATCTCGCTCAACTCAACATTTGTTGCCGGTGGCCCGATCAGTTACGGCAGATTCGGAAATGAAACCTGGCATCCGCTCGAAGATGCAATTAGCGCACTAGAAGAAGCAGATTCAACACTTCTCTTCTCATCTGGGATGTCAGCAATCACTGCAGTCTTCTCACTCTTACCTCATGGTGCACCCGTCGTTGCATCTCACGAAGGATATAGCGGCACGATGTCACTCTTGAAGCGACACCATAAAGATGGGCGTCTGGAAGTTCGCTTCGTCGATATCACTGATACCAAGGAAGTAATTTCGCAACTACAAGGCGCCGCATTTCTCTGGGTTGAATCACCAACTAACCCAGGACTCGGAGTCGCCGACGTGGCAGTAATTATTGGCGAGGCAAAGAAGCGCAATTTAGGCGCGGGCTTTGACAATACATTTGCAACACCGATGAATCAGAAACCCCTTACCTTTGGTGCTGATGTTGTGATGCATTCAGTAACAAAGTATTTAGCTGGCCATAGCGATGTCATTCTTGGTTCGCTCTCTGTAAAAGATCCTGCTCTCTATGCCCGACTTCTCGATGCCCGCACATCATTTGGAGCAACAGCTGGACCATTCGAAGCATGGCTTGCGCTGCGCGGAATTCGCACTTTCCCACTTCGATTTGAAAAGGCTCAATCAAACGCTGCGGTTCTCGCGAAGAATCTGGCTAGCCATAGCTCTGTATCGAACGTTCGATATCCAGGATTTGGTGCAGTTGTTTCATTTGAAATTAAGGGTGATGCCGAAGCTGCTGAACGCGTATGTGATGGCGCAACACTGATTGTGAATGCAACAAGTCTTGGGGGAGTTGAAAGTACCTGGGAGCGTCGCAGACGTTGGGAACTTGAAAGCCAGAGCATCCCCGAAAATCTCATCCGACTTTCTGTCGGGTGCGAACATGTTGAAGATCTCTGGGCTGATATCGACACCGCATTAGCAAAGGCTTAAAAGAGGCAAACTCGTAGCAAGTGGAGTATTTTTGTCCCTATGAAAGCGCTTCGTAGAATCCTCGCCGCAATTACTGTGGCAATTCTCGCTTTCCGCGCAGTGGGTTCATTTCTTTCATGGGTCGAAAAACAGGATGACACAGCAACAGATGCCTGGATCGATGAAGATGAATTTGAAGATGCATAATGTCTTCATCTGAATACATTCCAGGTACCTGCAATATCGGTAAGTCTGAAATTCGCCAACGCCAGATTGTTGCTCTCGTAGGTTTAGCTCTCAGCATCAGCGCACTTATTGGTTTTATCACCACGCACGCCTCAGCCCAGGTACGTCTCGGAATATTTCTCCCACTCACTGTGGCATCTGTTGGTTGGGTGCAATCGCGTAAGAAATTCTGTTTAGCCTATGGATTTATGGGAACATTTAATTTTGCAGGAATAGGAAAGCTCTCAAAAGTTGCCGATAAAGCTTCCCTTGCAGCAGATCGCAAGACTGCAGCTGCGATACTTTTGCAATCACTTGGTCTAGCGGCAGCTTTGACAGCTGTTATCTATTTTCTTCCGCTTTCATAAAGACTTTCGCACGCTCGGGTAAAAAAATTAGTGGTTCTGTCGTGCTTTGGAATAGTTATTTCCCGTTGTTTTTGGTTGACGCACTGGCTCAGTAGGCGGAACCGGCATTTCGCCAAGTGCTGCAATCGAGATATCGCGAGCATTAATAGCTGCATCAATCGCGTTGCGCCTTGCTGCTGAAATTGTTGATTTTTGCAGTGGTGTAGTGGCAGTTGCGAGTGCTGCGCGCGCATCGAGATTTGCTTTATCAATAGAATTCTTAAAAACCATATTAATATCGTGAATCTTATTTGCACGATCGCGAAGGGCAGTCATAAATAGATCACGATCATGCTTGAATTGTTCAAGGGCTGCTTTGTAAGGATCAAGTGCAACTGACGGTGATGGAGAAGGAGTTGGCTCTGCACTCGATGGTGAAACGGAGATGTAGGAAAAAGAGACGAGCAGCGCTGCAGCAATAGTTGCACCGCGCATCTTTCCTTCTCTTCTTTCCATGAGGTAATTGTAAATCCTTTGTCGTGTGAATATTCTGTGAATGTCCTCATGGGAGCGTGTGCGTGGCGCTACATTGGTAGTAAAGAAGGGCAACGCATGGCAGGGTATAGCCATGAGCCAGTTAGTAATGATTATTGATGACGAGGCTGGAGTCCGTGATTTACTCGGCGATGCTCTGAAATTAGCTGGATTTGAAACAATTACCGCAGCCGATGCGATGATTGCTCAGACGCTTCTCAGAAATACCAAGCCAGATCTTCTCATTGTCGATATCAATATGCCGATGATGGATGGTTTTGAATTTATCGAACGCATCCGTGGAAATGGCAATAACACTCCAGCTCTTATGCTCAGTGCGCGCGCAGACCGCGCAGATGTTACTCGAGGTCTGACGCTAGGTGCAGATGATTATGTAACCAAACCATTTGGTCTCGAAGAGTTAGTACTTCGCATTAAAGCAATTTTGCGCCGTTCGCAATTCACCTTAACCACTCCAACCAATATGTCTTGCGGTCCGATAACCCTCGATAGCGATTCACATCAAGTGACCTTTAATGATGAGAGGATAGATCTCTCTCCCACCGAGTTTCGGTTGTTGCATGTCTTGCTCGAAAGTAAGGGCCGTGTCTTGAGTAAGACTTATTTGCTCGATGAAGTCTGGGGAATCACCTTTGAATCCGAGAGCACAGTTGTAGATACCTATATTTCATACCTTCGCAAGAAGTTACACCGCGATGGTTTTGAAGGAATTCGTACAGTCAGAGGAGTCGGATTCCAGCTACAAGCGGAGAAGAAGTGAAATTTTCTTCATCCACTCGCATTAGTTTTTTCACGATATTTCTCCTCACCTTCATCACGGTCGGCGTAGGTGGATTCTCAGTTTTCCATTCCCAAAATATCGAGATTCACAAGGTTGACGCCTCCCTTAACTTTGTTGCAAAGAGTGCCTATGACAACCCGCTCCAACCGGTGAGTGCGGCTCTCTATGCTCTCGAACAATCAAGTTTAGATATCACTCTCACATTTCTCACGCACGACGGACAAGAGACGGTCATCAATGAGTCATCTCTCAAATACCTAGGTGCCCCTGATTTTCCTATCGTTGAAGATGCCACTCGCAGGCCACTTCGCATCGCGGGACCATCACCCTTTCGACTTCGCTCCGTCTTGGTAGAAGGTGGCGACTACATACTCATTGCAGAATCGACCCAAGAAATAGATGCAAATTTCCAATCTAATCTTGGATCTCTTGCACTCTTTACCTTTGCACTCGACAGCATCGCCTCGCTGCTGCTCTTTCTCTACTTCAGGCGCATTAATCGTCGCGACGAAAGCGCTTCCCTTGCACGCATGCAAGAGTTTTTGGGCGATGCGTCACACGAACTTCGTACGCCACTGACTGTCATCAAAGGTTACGTCGAGATGCTTAGTAAGGGTCAGCTGATTCAAGATTCCGATAAGGCGCGAGCCTTTGATCGCGTGGGTACAGAAATTACTCGTATGGAATCACTCGTGCGCGATCTCTTACTCCTTGCCGAACTCGGTGAAAGCGGAACCCGCGATATCGAACATATTGATTTCAGCGAGATCATCAAGGCTCATGGTGCTGATTTCATTACTCTCAATCCGCAGCGCAAAGTCACTCTTGCAATCGCTGATGAGATTTCTATCGAAGCATCGCGCGATTACATCTCTCGATTTATTCAAAATGCTCTTGCCAATATTGCGCGCCACACAGCAGCCAATGATTCAGTCAGTATTTCGCTCAGCAACCAAGGCAAAAATGCGCAGTTGGTGATTGAAGATGCGGGTCCAGGGTTGCCCGAATCTGCGTACAGGGAAGATATTCGCTCTCTCAATCGCTTCGATAAATCACGATCCCGCGATAAAGGTGGATCAGGTTTAGGAATGAGCATCATGTCTGCAGTGATACAGAAACTCGATGGCACTTTCTCATTACGCAGGAGCGAGCTCGGTGGGCTAGCAATCGTGGTCGTACTTCCTGTAGCAAAAGACTAAACTCGTCTCCATGAGTCAATCGCCCCTAGAAGACACCTTTCTAGAGTGTGAAGCACTCTTTGCTAAACCAGATTCTTTAGTGCGAGTGGTCTTATCTGGACGCCGTAGAAATATGCAAACAGAGCACGAGCGCATCGATATGCGCCCCATCGCGCTCAAGGATGGTTTGCATATTCAAGTAAGCCATAGCGATGGTCGCCAGATGACAACCAAGAATTACAAGCCTGCCGATGCTCCTTTTGCTCAACTTATTCGCAGTGGTTATGCAAATGTATTGCTCGAACATACAGATGGATCGCTCAGCCTTCGAATTACAAAGAAGGGTGAACCACTTGTCCATCGCGAAATTTCGCAGAATGAACAAGACCTCGCACATGATCGCAGTAAAAGCCGTTTATTAGATCCATCAGATCCGTTTCTCATTGCAATTGGTATCTCTGATTCTGATGGAAAGGTGAAGCCAAGCAAGAGCGATAAGTATCTGCAGGTAGAAGAATTTCTACGACTACTTGTTCCAACCCTGACATCTGCAATTTCCGCAGGACACATTCATAAACCGACTGAGGCGAACCCACTCACAATCGTCGATCTTGGCTGTGGCCATGCCTACCTCACCTTTGCTGCGCACCAATATCTTCGCAGCCAGAGTATTCCCGTCACAGTTATTGGAATTGATGTGCGCTCTGCTGCACGCGATCGCAATAACGAGATTGCACAGCAACTTGGTATTTCTACAACAATCGAATTTCGGGCAGAAGAGATTGCTGATACAACACTGAAAAGCGCAGATATTGCAATCGCACTGCATGCATGCGATACAGCAACGGATGATGCAATCGGCTGGGCAATAAATTCAGATGCACGGCTTGCACTCATTGCCCCTTGTTGCCACCACGATATCCAAGCCCAGATGAATGAGATTCCTGAACCATGGTCACTTATTACCCGCAATGGAATTATGAAGGAACGGCTTGGTGATTTGTTGACCGATGCACTCCGTATGCAGATTATGAAGTTACGTGGATATCGCGTTGAAGCTATTGAATTCATCGGGGGAGAGCACACCCCACGCAATCTCATGATTAGGGCGGTAAAGACGGGTGCTGCACCCGATGCATCAGAAGAGCGCAAATATGACGAGATGCTCAATCTCTGGAAAGTTAAACCTGCACTCGCCACGCTTGTGAACCGTTAGACTGCGCTCTATGTCCAAAGTTCTTGCATCACTTCCAGTCGGCGAAAAGGTCGGTATCGCCTTCTCTGGCGGCCTCGATACATCTGTCGCTGTTGCATGGATGCGCCAAAAGGGAGCAATTCCTTGCACCTACACCGCAGATCTTGGCCAATACGATGAGCCAGATATTGATTCAGTTCCAGTGCGCGCAAAAGAGTATGGCGCAGAAATTTCACGCCTTGTAGATTGCAAGACACCGCTGGTTGAAGAAGGTCTTGCTGCCATTGCATGCGGGGCATTCCATATTCGCTCTGGCGGCAAACAATATTTCAATACAACTCCACTTGGTCGCGCAGTCACTGGCACTTTACTTGTGCGTGCAATGTTGCATGACAATGTTGAAATCTGGGGCGATGGGTCAACATATAAGGGCAATGATATCGAGCGTTTCTATCGCTATGGATTGCTTGCAAATCCAAACTTGAGAATTTATAAGCCATGGTTAGATGCAGATTTCGTGCGCGAACTTGGTGGACGTAAAGAAATGTCAGAATGGCTCGTCGCACACAAATTCCCTTACCGCGACAGCGTCGAGAAGGCATATTCAACCGATGCAAATATCTTAGGTGCAACGCACGAAGCCAAAGATCTCGAAAATCTCGATGCATCTGTGGAAATTGTTAACCCCATCATGGGCGTGAAGTTCTGGGATCAATCTGTCGTAATAGCCTCTGAAGATGTGAAGATTCAATTTGTCCAAGGTCGCCCTGTTGCAATCAACGGTAAGGATTTCACAGATGTTGTAGCGCTCATGAATGAGGCCAATAAAATCGGCGGTCGCCACGGGCTTGGTATGGCAGATCAGATTGAAAACCGCATCATCGAAGCAAAGTCTCGTGGAATTTATGAAGCACCCGGAATGGCACTTCTCTTTATTGCCTACGAACGTCTTCTCTCTGCAATTCACAATGAAGATACCATCGCTAATTACCACGCTGAAGGTCGCCGCTTAGGTCGTCTTCTCTACGAAGGTCGTTGGCTTGATCCACAATCTCTCATGCTTCGCGAATCACTTACTCGCTGGGTTGCATCTGCAATTACGGGAGAAGTAACTCTTCGCCTTCGCCGCGGAGATGATTACTCAGTCATTAATACAACTGGGCCAGCTCTGAGCTATCACCCAGATAAGTTATCGATGGAACGCACAGCAGATGCTGCATTCGGTCCAACAGATCGAATCGGACAACTGACAATGCGCAATCTTGATATCGCCGATACTCGTGCAAAGCTCGAGATGTACCGCGATCAAGGCCAGCTCGGTGGCGGAGATTTCAACTTGATTAAGGAGTTAGACAATTAATAACACAACTCGCAAAGTAATCGCAGGAATATTCGCTGCACTTCTTGTGGCGCTAACCGTTTTCGGAGGAATCAAAATGAGCGCATCTGACTCAACAGTTCTACCTATCGTCTCAGCTGTCGCTGGTCAGGCTCCAACAATTTCAAAGCCTGAAGGAACTGCGCCATCGGCGCTGACAACTAAAGACATCATTGTCGGAACCGGCGCTGAAGTTCTGCCTACATCAACGCTGACAGTGCATTACATCTTGATGGCTTGGTCAACAGGAAAGGTAATCGAATCTTCCTGGAGCGGACAGCCTGCAACATTCCCATTAGCAAATGTTGTTGAGGGATGGCAGAAAGGTTTGCCTGGCGCAAAAGTTGGTGGTCGTCGCCTCCTAGTTATCCCACCATCAATGGGTTACGGCACAGCCGGTGCCGGACCAATCGGACCAAATGAAACTTTGATCTTCGCAGTCGACATCATCGGGGTTGCGTAAGAAATTACTTCTTCTTAAACCAGACCGTAGTTCCTGCAGGAATTTTTCCATTGACCAATGGGCGAGATGAAATCAGAATCTCGCCCTTTGGCATTGGATAAAATTCGGCACGGAAGTTAGTAATGCAGTGCCAGCCATTAGGGCGCGAGTAGTGCAGCACCGAAATATCGTTGGTCTTATGCCACTTAATCTCTTCCTTCGTCACTAAATCTTTACGTATAGAGAGCGCTCTACGGTAGATAGAAAGTGGTGATTGAGAATCTTTCTCTTCAACCTCTACTGCATAATCTGCAAACCACTTTGGTTGTGGCAGATGTGCTCCACCTTTGCCAAAGCCAAATGATGACCCTGATGCTGTCCACGGCAATGGAACACGGCAACCATCGCGACCCTTATCTACCTTGAGGTTGCGTAGGTATTGGGGATCTTGGATATCTTTTTCAGGGATATCAGTTACTTCGTGCAATCCGAGTTCTTCGCCTTGATACATATAGGTAGAGCCCGGAAGGCCCAAGATATAAAGCGTTGCAGCAAGTGCATTCTGCGTTCCTGAAACCATATCAATCGGAGATGAAGTTCCGTTTGAAAGCATCCAATCACGACGGTTTACGGCAGGGTTAAGACCCATCTTCGTTGCGTGGCGAATCTGGTCATGGTTAGAGAGTGTCCATGTGCATGAAGATTTATTCTTCTGTGCAAGATCAATCGCTTCTTGCGTTGCAGCTTTATATGCACCAGCTTCAAAGGGAGTCTCGATAAAGCGGAAGTCAAAGCATTGACCTAAAGTTTTGGTGCTTGCATAGAGCGGAAGACGCTCTGGGTGCACAAATGCCTCAGCAACTGCAACACGTGGTGGGTCATATTGATTAAATAGCTTGCGCCATTCTTTGTAGATGGCAAAGACTTCGTTGCGATCGCCCCAGATGCCCTTGCCCTTATTTCCGCGCTGCTCAAGTCCTTCGTGCACAGGCATGCTACGGAAAGGTTCTGAGA
>CAIPLJ010000154.1 GCA_903865885.1 uncultured Actinomycetes bacterium
CTTTTCATCTGCAATCTCATCAAAACCAATTGCAGCAAGAAGTGGAGTGCCAAGAAGGTCATCTTCATTCTTGACTGTGTTATCAAGCAACTTGCGAAGTGATGCAAGTCCAATTCCTAAACCGAATCCAAGAAGTAGTCCGAGTGCAAGGTTGATTGCCTTCTTAGGAGATGCAGGTGATCCTGCAGGCATCGCATCCTTGACAGTGGAAACTTTGACAGGTGAGTCAACACCGATGCCATGCAGTTCAAGATCTCCGACTGTGATTCCAAATTGTTCTGCGACAGCGTTGGCAATCTTTGCAGCACGCTTGGGGTCGGTATCGGTAACAGTCAGTGAGATCAACACTGTGTCGAGAGGAGCAGAAGCTGTGACCATTGAACTCAGAGTTGTTGCATCCATCTTCAAACCGAGGCGCTGAATGACAGGCTCGAGAGTTTTAGGGCTATTAATAATTTGTGCGTATGACTTCACGCGCTGTTGAGAGAACGAAGAGCCTGTCGCGAGGGCAGAGATATCTAACGTGGATGCAGGAGTTGAAACAAATATCTGCGCTTGTGATTCATAGAGCGGAGTTGTTGTGAAGGTTATTGCAGCTGCAATGACTAAACCAACAAGAGTGCTTGCACCGATGACAATGCGGTTTTGAACAATCAGGCGCCAGTACTGGATTAGCTCCATTACTCACCCCCGATTAGCACCTATAAAAACTTGCTCTGTATGGGTCAAGCGTAGGCAGGTGAGGGGAAATCCCCTAAGTCGCCGTGTGGGGCAAATGGCCTACAAGTACGGTTTATGCACGGGTTTTATGCGTGGCGCCCCAGGCTTTAATGAGTGCTAGCCCGATTACAAGGCTCAGGACGTTCGAGGCGAAGTCGACGAAATCGGAGACTCGGCCAGGGATAAAGAGCTGCGAAATTTCGATGGTGGCAGAGACGCCAACGCCTGCAAGAAAAAGTTTGAGTAGCGAAACTTTTGGATAGACAAGATGTGCCATCACGATAAATGGGGTGAGCATGAAGTAATTACCGATGGCCACACTTGTTGTGTTGGCATAGAGAATTTTGTAGAAGAAGTTTGCGTGCGTGCGTAAGAAGTCAGATACCGCAGTGGGATCGCCGCTTTCAAGCACAGGGCGCGGAAAGAATGTGAAGAGTGCGAGTGCAATGAGATAGAGAGCAAAGGCGATGGTCACTGCGCGGAATCGAAGCGAGCGTTGAGTAAACCAGTTCACCCAGTAACCTTAACTCATGCGCATTGTGACGGTCTGTCTCATGAATCAGGCGCGCTCCCCCTTTGCTCAGGCGGTGCTTGAGCGTAATTTTCCAGAGGATCAGATTTCATCTACCGGTGTCAGCGCAATAGAGGGCACGCCGATATTGCCTGCAGTCATCGATGCGGCGAAGAATTGGGGTGTGCCGATTACTCAGAGTTCATCTCGTTCTCTTCGCAACGCCAGCGATGATGTGATGGCGGCAGATTTAATTATTACCGCCGAGAATTCTCATAGCGA
>CAIPLJ010000155.1 GCA_903865885.1 uncultured Actinomycetes bacterium
ATCCTCGCTGGTATCTCAGTTGGTTTTGAATCAGCTGTTTACTCAGCACTTCTTATTGCAGCAGCGGTATTCGGTGCATTCTTGCTCGGTGGCGGATCTATCGTCTTGTCACTCTTCGCAATTGCACTCGCAGGCACAGGCCTTCTTACAACAGTAGGCGTCATCGTTGCGATGGATACATTTGGCCCAATCTCAGATAACGCACAAGGCATTGCAGAAATGTCAGGCGACGTTAAGGGCGAAGGCGCACAGATTCTTACTTCACTTGATGCGGTTGGTAACACAACAAAGGCAATCACTAAGGGAATCGCAATCGCGACAGCTGTTCTTGCAGCAACTGCGTTGTTTGGTGCATTCACAGATGCAATCAAGGAAGCAGTTCTCAAGGCAGTCGGTGAAGGCACAGCAGTTGCACTTCAATACCAAGGCGTTCTTGATATCGCATCTCCTCGCAACCTCGTCGGTTTGATTATTGGAGCCGCGGTTGTATTCCTCTTCTCAGGTCTTGCAATCAATGCTGTCTCACGTGCAGCAGGTGCAGTCGTTGTTGAAGTCCGTAATCAATTTAAGTTGCACCCAGGAATCATGAAGGGAACTGAAAAGCCTGAGTACGGTCGCGTTGTAGATATCTGTACTCGCGATTCACTCCGCGAATTGGTAACACCAGGTCTTCTTGCAGTGATGGCACCAATCGCAGTGGGCTTCGGTCTCGGCGTTGGCGCACTCGGTGCATACCTTGCAGGTGCAATCGGCACAGGTACTTTGATGGCTGTCTTCCTCTCTAACTCAGGTGGCGCTTGGGATAACGCGAAGAAGATGGTTGAAGATGGACACCACGGCGGCAAGGGCACAGAAGCCCACGCAGCAACAGTTGTTGGTGACACTGTCGGAGATCCATTTAAGGACACAGCAGGTCCTGCAATCAACCCACTACTTAAGGTGATGAACCTTGTTGGTCTCTTGATTACACCTGCAATTGTTAGCTTCGCACTTCCAACACAATCATCGAAGTCACTGATCATTGCGGTCATCGCAGTGATTGTGATTATCGGAGCTCTTATTCGTAACCGTCGTCAATCGACAAATATCGAATACTAAGAGAAGTAACTTCCCCTCTTAGGTACGAATGGCAAAAGATCTCAAGACGCTGGTTATCGTTGAATCACCGGCGAAGGCACGCAAAATTGGCGGCTACCTCGGCGATGGTTACATCGTCGAGGCTAGCGTCGGTCATATCCGCGATCTGCCACAGCGCGCAGCTGATATCCCTAAAGAGGTAAAGAAGCTCGCCTGGTCTAAAGAGGGCGTCGATATCGAAAATGATTTCGCTCCTTTATATGTCATCAACCCAGATAAGCGGGCGAAAGTTGCCGAGCTCAAGGAGTTGATGAAGGGCGCTGACGAGATCCTTCTTGCAACTGACGAAGACCGCGAAGGCGAAGCAATCGCCTGGCACCTCGTTGAAGTATTACAGCCAAAGATTCCAATTAAGCGAATGGTCTTTAACGAGATCACTGAAGATGCCATCAAGGCAGCTGTTGAAAACACTCGCGACCTTGATTACAACCTCATCGATGCACAAGAAACTCGTCGCGTATTAGACAGACTTTATGGCTACAGACTTTCACCAGTGTTGTGGAAGAAAGTGATGCCACGTATTTCAGCAGGCCGCGTGCAATCTGTTGCAACCCGTCTCATTGTTGAGAAAGAACGCGAACGCATGGCCTTTATCTCATCTTCTTGGTGGGATCTCAATGCAAAGACAGAGCTCGGCTTTTCTGCACGCCTACTTTCAGTAGATGGCAAGAAAGTAGCCTCAACCGCTGACTTCGGAGCAGATGGCGCAGTAAAAGAGAAGTCACTCAAAGACATTCTCTTGCTTGATGAGAAACAAGCAACAGCTCTCACTGAGTCCTTAAAGAACACACCACTGACTGTTAAGTCGATGGAAGAAAGCCCACGTACTGAACGTCCAAAGCCACCTTTTACAACTTCAACGATGCAG
>CAIPLJ010000156.1 GCA_903865885.1 uncultured Actinomycetes bacterium
GCCAATTGTGAGAAGAACATCAATATCCGCCAAGAGTGGTACCAGTTCTTCGGAATTTTCTGGTTTAAAAGTTTGAATCTCGTTTGCTGCACCCCACTGAGAAACTTCTGACTCCTGCAATTGCAGCCCACGTCCAGCAGGTCTGTCAGGTTGGGTAATGATGAAGGCAAGTACATGTTCTGAATCAAACAGAGCGTTCAGAGTTGGAATTGCCACGGCAGGTGTGGCGGCGACTGCAATACGCAATCAGAGCCCCCGACCAAAAGGATCATGCGGTGAAATACGAATCTGTGGAGTTGGACCCATCGAGCTGGCCAAGCCAAACCAATCAGCTTCACGAATATCCTTCATCGCGATCTTGCGATCTTCATCTGACAGTCGGTCGATGAAGAGGATCCCATTGAGATGATCGGTCTCATGTTGAAGTGCACGCGCTAAAAGTTCCGTGCCTTCAACGACTATAGGTTCTCCATGCATATTAAATCCCTTCGCGACTGCGCGAAATGATCGTGGAGTTGGATAGACAAGATCGGGAAAAGAGAGACACCCTTCGTCACCTTCCTGGATCTCCTCACTCAAATCAAGGGTTGGATTGATGAGATGACCTAACGCTTCATCGACATCCCAGACAAAGACTCGTAGCGGCACTCCTATTTGAGGAGCTGCAAGCCCCGCACCGGGCGCATCTAACATCGTCTCCGTTAAATCCTTCACGAGATTGCGCAGCTCCTTATCGAAATCGAGAACGTTATCTGCAGGAGTCACCAAAACGGGATCACCGAAATGGCGAATAGGCTTGATAGACATGTGCCTATCTTACCTATCGGGTCAATGAATACGGATCTATTCGCAGAGTAGCAAGGGTCTTCCTCGCCGCACTTCTTCGTCTCTGATACTCGTGGATGAATGTGATGAGAGCTTCACCTTCATCAATAGGAGCCATAATCAGGACTCTTGATAGTGAACCCTTCAACTCGATAGGACCCAAAATTCGTGAATCTACTGGCAATCTCTTCTCGTCACGGGCAATCGCCAAGCCACGAATCAACTGATTGACTTCCGCCGAAGCAATATCAAGTGAGAGCGCTCGAACATAAGGAGGAAGTAGCACTTCTTGCCTTTCACGCAATTCGCGTTGTGCAAGCAGCGATGGTTTCCACGACGAAAGAGCTCCAATGATGGAATTTTCATTTGCTATAACAAGTAGCAGTGACCCATCCTTGCTCAACAGTCCTGCGCACGAGAAGAAGAGTTCACGAGTACGTTCTTGGGAGCGAATGTCAGATTGAGCAAAGTAAGAATCACCTTCAAGAATTATGACTGCGCTATACCCGTTAAGTGCAAGTGGCATGGAGCCAGGTGTTGCAATGACGATTCCGTCGCTCTTCTCATACGTATCGAGAATGTGATTTCCCTCAGATACTGTGATCTGATTACCGGGAAAAGCTGAACCAATCTCTTGTGCAAATCTCGCACTTCCACGGCCAATAAGAAATGGCGTCACACCTTGACACCATGTGCAGCTCCACGCATCTTGCACTACCCCGCAGAGCGCACACTCAGGTTTCGAATTCGGTGAGTTCTTAAAGAGTCGACCTCCACATTCGCATTGAGCGACATTGCGACAACGCGCACACGAGAGCGCCTGCGAATAGCCCTTGCGAGAGGCGATAAAAAGTACGGGACCGTTCTGTAAGGCTCTTCGAACCTCAGAAATAATCCGC
>CAIPLJ010000157.1 GCA_903865885.1 uncultured Actinomycetes bacterium
GAAGATATGGAACTTGAGCTCGCTGCCGAACATGAGAAGGTTTCAGGCGGAGTAGCGCGTGCAATTGAAATCGGCGCTGTTGACGAGATGATTGATCCAGATAAGACTCGTAGCGCTATTGCCAAAATTCTTGCAGAGACAGATTACCGCCGTGGGTCACACGGAAATATTCCGCTGTAACCAATCTAAAGCCCCCGGAATAAGCGAGATCCATACTCGTGCATTATGTCCTCCACTTGGCAATTCTTTATAAGTAATTGCAAGATTTGGATGTTTCTTCGCTAGGAACTTCTTAGTCTCGCGAATTGAGTAGACATCCCCAAGACTTGCCGTGATGTACAACTTCTGTATTTGAGTAAGGGCTGCCTCGGATTTATCGAAGTCATACTTCTTCATCATTTCATTTTGAAGTGCAATCGGATCTGTCAGTGGAAGTGCCGGTCTGTAATATCCCGCAATCGATGCAGCAGCTGAGTAAAGATCTGGATGCCGCACTGACAACATTGCAGCACACCATCCGCCCGTAGAGACGCCCATAATTCCCCAGCGAGAGTCAGGCATGCCTAAACGAGTGGCGAGGTAAGAGTGCATATCAGTGCTGAGCCAAGTCTCTGCCGGCGGTCTTGTTCCCGGAAGGTTCATGCACTCTAAATCGTAATGCCCCGCAAGATTTACCTCAGGGAATATTCCGATGATCTCCCGACCTACGTGTTGCTGGTTGTAGAGGGCAAGATCATGATCGATTTTTAGAACTTTCACCCACATCAACGGTTGAGAAGGAAAACCAGTAAGAAATTCAATTACTCGATAACGTTTTGGATCAAGGGCAGTTTTGGCGTTGATATCGTCCACGGCGCTCTTGGGTAGATCTAGATAGACAACATTAGAAACTTGAGACTGCGATCCAGTAATCACATCACGCACCAAACGTGATTGCAAGGGAAGTTTGTCAGCTTTCCTCAACTCTTTCCCTGTAATAAGAGCCTTGGAGCCGGCAGTTGTTGAACTCTGACTGTAATTAGAGGACGTGCCAAAGAGGTCATTCCATGATTCGTAGAATCCATTTGATCGATTTACTTCAAGCCCAATGCTCACCAATGCCAACGCTTGGCAGAGAAGAATGATAAGAAGCCGCAAAAGTAGGTTAAGAAATGTGCGCCGGTAAATCTTTCCCCAATAGATAACAGCAAAGAGAGTTAGTCCCACAGCTGTTATCGAAAAGAGCGCGAGCGTTAATCCATCAGTCAAACCCATTAGTCAACGTCCTTTAGTGTAATTTTTCGGCGCTTATTCGGTAGGAAAGATTCAACGCGCAAAATAGCGATTGCTACGCGACCTAAGTGGCCAATACTTGGGAAGAGTATGTAGCGAGGTTCCCACACTGGTTGAAACTTTGCATTGAAACGGTAGAGAGATTCCATCTGTACAAATCGAGAAAGCAAAATCAGAACTTTATGGTTAAAGCGCGTGATTGGACCTGCACCTAATCGCTCACCCTTCTCAAAGATAGATCTAAATGTTGCGAAGTTGAGTGATATTCTTGAAATCTGATGGACTCTTGAATATTCAATAGTGGATGCAATGAGTAATTCATTGACGCCTGAAACGCTATCGCCAGCGCGACGCATCAAATCCAGTGATAAACCGTCAGTCCCCCATGGAACGAATTGGAGCAAACCTTTATATGCACCACCAGCAATTGCCCACGAAACAACTGCATCAGGATCTTGAAGATCACAGAAGCGACCAAGCGCCATCGAGAAGCCTCGTTCATCTCCTCCTCGGCGCCATTCTTGTGCGTGGGTTGCTAGCGCCTTTCGTTCATCACTAGAAAGTTCAGAAATCTTCTTTGTCTGAGTTTCATAACCTTCTTTGCGCGCCTTATTTGCCATCTGTCTTACGCTCTTTAATTGAGGAGTGTCGATATTGAAATCTTTAACAAAGACGATTGCTTCATCACCGATCTCAAGTGCATCGCATTCAGTCTCGCGTCGCCAAATTTCACCTGCTTTTTCCGTGCATCCATATACCGCCGGAATCCACGCATGGCGTTCTGCTTCGTAAATAAATTCTTCGATTGCAGCGGGCCAACATTCAGGATTGCCCAGTGGATCTCCTGAAGCGATTATTGTTCCGTTAATTACGGAGTACGCAATCGCCGCCTTTCCATTCTTTGCCCAGATGACATCTTTATCATCACGTAGAGCGAAGTAAGCAAGTGAATCATCAGACGGGTATTTTGTTATGAGCTCGCTCATCGCAGATTTATCTTCTGCGCTCATATGCGCAATGCGCTGTACGGGACGTAGAGCTCGGAAAATTGTCGTGATTGCGATGAAGAGACCTAGGAAAAGTAGAAGATTTTCTGCACGTTCTTGAGTCTTCACCATAGAAAACGCAACTGGGCCAGAAACTCCTATTAAACCTTTGATTGCTGTCTCAAAGATCTGAAAAGTAGTGAGGCGGTGAATGAATCTATCTCGATCGAAAAATACGATGACTAAGGCCACAGCAAATGAAATTCCCGTAACCTGCAGGAAGTAAAAGAAATCGCTCTTACGGGTATGTGGATCGGTAACGGTATTAAAGGCCTTGCGCTTGATAATCAGAGCAATAAGTACCGAAAGCTCAAAGATAAGGTGAGTAATTCCAAAATTACCGAAGATAATTTTTGAAGCATGGTGATGGGATAGGAATCTATGTGCATTATGAAATATTGCCATCACAAGTAAGGTCGACTGCAAGGCAGTTGCAAGCTGCCAGGCACGCCTGCGCTTAAGTGCAATCCCTCGTGCAATCAGAGCAAGTGCGACGGCGATGATGACTGCCGCAGCTTCAGTTGTTCGCGTGATTGAGCCTTGAAGATCGTTGCCGACAACACGAACAAGATGAGGAAAGCGATGCACCGAAAAGAGTCCGATGATCGAAGCTGACTGAATCAAGAGAAGAATCGCTATAACTCGAGGCGCACCAGATTTTCGTGACATCACGCGATTCATATAGGTAGCGTATTTCCCACAGTTAGTGCCGAAGTGCCATTTGGCGAGTTTTCACTGAACTCTCAGCAGATTCGCAGTTAAAAGGAATTACTTGACCGCAAAAGTTACAGAGACTGTTGATGTAACAGTCTTTTCGATACTTGATGTGTCGTATGCACCAGTATCTTGCGTCATCGTTGAATCCGGTGTTGTTACCTGGAAAACGCCAGCCTTTACATCTTGCA
>CAIPLJ010000158.1 GCA_903865885.1 uncultured Actinomycetes bacterium
ACCAAAGTAGGTGCCGGTCTGCACTTCAATAAAAGTTACACCATTTGTTTCAGGGGCAGCCATGCGGTGTGCAACGCCAATAGCGATATCAACTGATTCACCAGCTTGAAGTGTCCTTGTTACTCCATCAATGGTGACGATGGCAGGACCTCCAGTAATAAACCAGTGTTCTGCACGTTTTTCATGTGTTTGATAGGAAAGTCTCGCACCAGCTTTAACGGTAATTTCCTTTACCTGCGAAATGGCGTTGCTATGGAGCACTTGATAGGTACCCCATGGGCGTTCTGAAAATTCCAACACCTTATGCCCCTTTCGCCGATGAGATGAATCCAACCAAACCTGCGCCGACAAGTCCTGAATCTTTGCCGAGTGTTGCCTTCTTTAACGCTACATTTCCAGGCAAATTTAGCTTTTTCATCTCTTTCTCGAAGTGCTTGTGCAATATCGGCCAATAGACATCATCTGCTGACATCACTCCCCCACCAACAACAATCGTGTCGAGATCCATCAGCGCCACAGCATTGAGTAATCCCACTGCCAAAATCGCAGCGCCATTATCTATTGTGGCGATTGCCTTGGCATCACCTTTACGTGCTGCCTCTGCCACTGCTTCAAAGTTATCTGCACCAAATTCTTTCGCCATATTTGTTCCGCTGGAATACGCCTCAACACAACCGCGCTGACCACATGCGCACTGCGCACCATTTTGCACAACAACGCTGTGGCCGATCAGCCCAGCATTACCCGTGCGCCCCACATGGAATGCGCCATTGAGAACAACTCCCCCACCAATACCTGTTGAGACAACGATGCCCATCAGGTTTGTAGCACCACGTCCTGCACCCAAGATAAATTCTGCATAAGCAAGTGCACTTGCGTCACCAATAATGCGCACATCCTTGATTCCTGAAACTGTGCGGACAAAATCAACCAGTGAGAAATCAACCCAATGTGGAATATTGACCGGGTTGATTGTTCCTAAATCTTTATCGATAGGACCTGCAGAACCAATCCCTGCACCAATAATCTTCACGCCATCGCGCTGACAGATTTCAGAAATTGCCCCAGCCAGTGAGTCATTGAGAGCTTGGAGCGACGGGGCTTTCGAGCTGATATCGATGCGCGAGAGCACTTGCCCATCGCGAGCAACCAGGCCTACTGCAACCTTTGTTGCCCCGACATCAATGG
This sequence comes from uncultured Actinomycetes bacterium, assembly GCA_903865885.1. GTDB lineage: Bacteria > Actinomycetota > Actinomycetes > Nanopelagicales > Nanopelagicaceae > Planktophila. Next base: position 1,189 of record CAIPLJ010000158.1, read on the forward strand.
CAAGGGATGCATCTTTCATAGAGCCAAATCCTACTCGGGCTATCCCGAAGCCTTCGTCGAAGCTGGTGTCATCGAACGAGCAATTGCGATTAATTGTGCGTAGGTAACGCCGCCCACGCCTTGCACCTGCATCTCTACTTTCTTCATTCCGTAATAGCCCGGCAAGGTGAAGAGCAGATATCCACCCACCGTAGAAATCTTTGCAGTGCTGCAATTCTTCGCGGCATTTTTTTGAGTCGGATCGCAATACACAAATACCTTGGCTGAAATTCCGTTCACTTTTGTCGATGGCATCTTGACAGACATTCCAGGATCAGAACAGTGCGAGCCTGCCATTGTCTGCATTACTTCGATCTGCTTCTTACCTTTACTAAATCTCGTGTACACCCATTCTTCGCCGCCACCACCGCAGACCAAGACTTTAAATGCAGTCTGTGGCAAGCCCAAAGTATTAACTGGTTTATAGAGCGAATATGTAAGACCTGTCTGCGCATCGAGGTAAGGATCTCCCGATCCCATTGCAGAAGCAGTGATTATTGATATTGAAAAGAGTGAGAGAACGAGAAGAGCGATTGTTGACCTCTTGCATCTCATATTTCAACAGTAGTCCATACAGCAAGAAACCCACCGACGGGGGCGCCGATGGGTTCTTGTCTACGAAAGCTTCGCTAGACCCTCATCCAAACGAAGTCTTTCTCTCTAGCTGTGTATTGCTGTCCCGATGGAGGAAACTCATGAACCGGAAGGAGGTCTATAAATTTCTAAGGCGGACTATTGCCTGCGCGGGTGGAAATCAAGGAAATCTCAAGTGCCATCTAGGTGAACACATCATTAAATAACTCTGTGAAAGTACAATTCCGAGCGTGCCGAAAGATCCCGCCCGCGAGGCCCACTTCCCCGCCATCGAAAAGCGCTACGGCGAAAAGATGTCCTACTGGTTTAAAGTCATGAAGGAAATCAAGGACGAGAAGTACCCGCAACAGATCGCATATTTGCGCGAGAACTATGGATTCTCGCAAGCACATGCCAACGCACTTGTGATGTATTCACGCGGCTCTACCAGTGCCAAGAGATTCGATACACCCGCCGACTATTACAAGACCGTTGATCCCAAGCAGGCCACCACAATGCGCAAAATCTTTAAACTCATTCAAAGTAAATATCCAAAGACCGAGCTTGTCATCGCCTGGAACCAGCCGATGCTCAAGCTCGGCAACGATTACATCTTTGGGATGACTGCTGCAACTAAACATATTCTGATGGCGCCATGGTCAACGGATGTATTGGTAGATTTTGCAGGTCGCCTCGAACATTTAGATCTTAAAAAGAAGACCATCGGCATTCCTAATGACTGGAAAGTCGAAGAAAAGTTAATTCTCGATATGGTCAAAGCAAGGATCGCTGAAACAAAGTGACCAAACGCGCACTCTTTATCGAACATGATCA
>CAIPLJ010000159.1 GCA_903865885.1 uncultured Actinomycetes bacterium
ATGGAAGTTGATCTCTCATCCAATGATGGCAGCGGAACGACAATCCCACTAGTTGTTGCAAATATGACTGCAATCGCGGGTCGTCGTATGGCCGAGACCATGGCTCGTCGCGGTGGAATGGTTGTTATCCCACAAGATATTCCGATTCCTGTGGTTGCTGAAGTAATCGCATCAGTAAAGGCCCGTCACACATTCTTTGAAACTCCCATTACTTTGACCCTGAAAGAGACTGTTGCAGATGCAGCATCCTTGATTCACAAGCGAGCCCATGGCGCCATCATCATCGTCGATGGCAAGAAGCCGGTCGGCATCGTTACTGAAGATGATTTAGCAGGCGTCGATCGCTTTACCCAGCTGAGCCAAGTAATGACCCAAGAGCTGACAACAATGCCTGATTCACTTGACCCACGCCAAGCATTTGAATTCCTCAATGAGCGCCTTCGCACGGTGGCGCCAGTTGTTTCGGCAAACGGCGAACTTGTAGGAATTATCACCAAGGTAGGCGCACTTCGTGCCACTTTATATACACCGGCGGTGGATAAAAATAACAAGCTTCGTATTGCAGCAGCAGTTGGTATCAATGGCGATGTCGCCGATAAAGCTGCAAAGTTAGTCGCAGCAGGTGCTGATGTACTTGTAGTAGATACTGCACATGGCCACCAGAAGAAGATGATTGAAGCGCTACAGGCGATTAAGAAGTTGAACCTTGGTGTGCCAATCGTTGCAGGAAACGTAGTTACTGCAGATGGCGTGCGAGATCTAGTTGCAGCAGGAGCCACAATTATTAAGGTTGGTGTTGGACCAGGTGCAATGTGTACGACACGTATGCAGACTGGCGTTGGCCGCCCACAATTTTCTGCGGTACTTGAATGTGCAGCAGAGGCAAAGAAGTTAGGTGCACATGTCTGGGCAGATGGCGGAGTTCGCCATCCACGCGATGTCGCACTGGCACTCGCAGCAGGTGCATCACAGGTAATGATCGGTTCTTGGTTTGCAGGAACATATGAATCACCTGGCGATTTGATGCGCGATAGCTCAGGCCGTGCTTATAAGGAATCTTTCGGTATGGCATCAAAGCGCGCAGTCAACGCACGCACTTCACAAGAAGATGCATTTGATCGGGCACGTAAATCACTCTTTGAAGAAGGAATCTCTTCATCACGAATGTTCCTTGATCCAAACCGCCCAGGAGTTGAAGATTTGATTGATGAAATCATTTCGGGACTTCGTTCATCATGCACATATGCAGGAGCACATAACCTTGCAGAGTTTGCAGAGCGCGCAGTTGTTGGAATTCAATCCGCCTCTGGTTATGCAGAAGGTCGTCCACTAAGCCAGTCATGGCGTGGATAAGCCTTAAAAAGCACTGATTTTGGCTCACTTTTGGCCAGTTTTTCAGGGGCATGATTTACATGTAGTATTCGTAACTCCAAAACATAAGTAAATAAGCGTGCGTAGCTCAACGGATAGAGCATCTGACTACGGATCAGAAGGTTAGGGGTTCGAATCCCTTCGCGCGCACAAGTTAAGCTCTCGGTGCCTTTCACACCGGGGGCTTTTCTTTTTCCCTAAATAGGCGTATTTAGAGGTGAAATCTCAGGGTGAGAAACGGCCTTTTCACCCCATTCCTCTACGCATGAAATCACCCCGCTTTTACCCTTAGAGCAGAGTTATTCAGCGATGCTAATTAAGAGGTAAAAGTGATCTTGGAGTTTCTGTGCCGCAAGTATGCGACGGTACGCAAATCCCTGCCTAGCTCACTTTCTTGGGTTTTAGTTCTATCACTCTTTGTCGCAATTCCAAGCCAGGTGGCACTTTCCTCTGTTGCTAATGCTGCGGCGTGCTCACCAACTACTTCGTCAGTCAACGGAGAAACGCTTCTAGTCTTTTCAACTATTGGAAATTGCACATGGACTGTTCCTTCGGACATAACAAACGTGGAACTACTTGTTGTCGGCGGTGGAGGAAGTGGTAGCGCTGGAATTGCCAATATTTACTGGCCCGGTGGTGGTGGCGGTGGTGGTGTCGAAACTAGAACCGGATTTGCTGTAACTCCGAGATCCACAATCTCTGTGACAACCGGTTCTGGTGGCGGAGCTACGGCTTCATCAAGCGGCGCGACAGGAAATAACGGAACAGCGTCAAGCTTTGGTTCGATTACAGCAAATGGTGGCTTGACTCCCAACAACACAGCCACGGCGAATGCTGGTGCAAAAGGTGGCACGAGCGGTAATGGAAATCTCGGAGCAACAGGAACAGCAAATGGAATCAATTGCGGAGCCAGTCTTTGTGGAACTGGTGGCGGTGGTGGTTCAGAAGCAGCTGGCTCTGGACTCAATGGAGGAAGTGGAATCACTTCAAGTATCACCGGAACCGCGGTTGGATATGGTGGCGGTGGCGCAGGAGGAAATGGAGCTTCTGGTACCGCAAGTGATGGTGGCGCAGTTGGTTATTACGCATCAACATCTGCATCTGCGACAGGAAATGCTGCAGCAAATACTGGTGGCGGAGGTGCAAGAAATGCTTCTGGGTATGGTG
>CAIPLJ010000160.1 GCA_903865885.1 uncultured Actinomycetes bacterium
AGCGCTTGTGCGACTGCGGGAAATGTCGGCAAATACATATCTATCGACATCGGGACGAACATTGTCATCGCGGCTAGAACGATGAGTAGTTGGGTAGGCCCAGGTGTTCGGCGTACCTTTAATTTATCCATCTGGCGGAGACGAGGAGATTTGAACTCCTGAAGGCTTTAACACCTTACCTCGTTAGCAGTGAGGCGCACTCGACCGGGCTATGCGACGTCTCCGAGTTGCAGGTGAAGTCTACCGCCTGTCAAAGCCAGTGCCACCCGCTTAGTTCAGGCAAGAACGCGTCGAGTAAATGAATTCTCGAATTTCGAAGTTGGATCTAGGGCTTGAACCAGTGCTTGGAACTCGCCCATCTTTGGATAGACGCTCTTTAGATATGTGGCATCTGCGGTGAAGACTTTGCCCCAATGTGGGCGGTAGTTAAATGGTCTCAGTGCTTCTTCTACTTTTTCAATCACTGGATATATAGCGTCGAGCTTCTTCCATGTGAAGTGAATTGCAAGGCAATCTCTTTCAAATGCACCGCTGAGCCACAGGTTATCGGCCGCAAAAGTTCGCAACTCTGTAATCCATAAGAGTGGTGTGATTTCAGAACCTAATTGAGATACAGCTTCGATTGCTGCAGCAGCATCCTTGCGATCGACAAAGAATTCAGTCTGGATTTCCTCGCCGACACTTGGAGTGAACTCAAGTTTGAAGTGTGAAAGGCGATCATGCCAATGTCCTGGCACTCCGAGTTGTTCCGTGCATGCTACGGGGTCAACGGATGGAATGGGGTGAAACTTCTTATCCGCTTTTCCACTTCCACCGATACTTTCAGGGATTACTTCACTGTCGCGGAATTTGCACCAAAGATTTCCAACTTTTGCGCTGCTCCAATCTGTGAAGTAACTGACGCTGTAAGCGCTTCCCATGATCTGATCAAAGCTGCGCTGTAGAACATCAAGTGGAATCCCTGGGTAAATAACTTGTCGCACTTCGAATGTTGGTTCGATTTTGAGTTCGTATTGATAAACAATTCCACCTAGTCCTAGCCCTACAACAAGAGCGTTAAATGCTGGATTTGCTCGGTCTATATGTCGGAGTTCACCTTCGGCGGTAACTATGTCGAGAGAAAGAACTTGATTAGCAAGATTCTGATTCTTCATTCCAGATCCATGAGTTCCGGTAGATACGGAACCGGCAATCGAAATATGTGGCAGTGATGCAAGATTATTGAGCGCCCAGCCTTGCTTATGTAGCTCAGGTGCTAACTCTCCGTATGTAAGCCCAGCGGAAACTTTTACTGACTTTGAAGCAGAATTTATTTCAATAACCTTGGGCATCTTTAGCAAATTAATCGAAAAGCTACTTGTGTTTGCGATCTCATTGAACGAATGCGCAGAACCACGTGCACGAATCTTTGGGTGCGTGCGGACTAATTCTTGTAACTCTGTAAGTGTCTCTGGTTGAAAATATTGGCGATCATTGAAATCAATATTCTTGCTCCAATTTTGCATTATTTACTAAGCCCTGTACATGTTGGCCTTGGTCCACCATTGGGATTGCCATAGCGATGATGGGTAATTGCAACTGATTGTTCGAGCAACCAACGTGGAGTTTCAATATCTCCGCGCTGAGCAATCGGGCGATGATCTACAGAAATTCCTTTCTGCATCTCCTCGAAAATTGGTGGCTTACTTGATGCAAGCCAGCGAACGCGTGAATACTTCTCTTTCACATTGCGAAGTTCAGTTGTGAAGATAACTTGTGCGCCAGTTGTTTCAGAGATGTGGTGAATAAGTGATTTCTCATCTTGTGTCGTTGATTCATCTATTACGACAACTATTGGTGATAAATAGTGGCGGTAACGTTGGAAGTTCTTCTCCACAACTAAGCCGCTGCGATCAATTGCTTGTGAACCAACTTTTGCCCACCAAGTATTAACTCCGAATATTGCAGCTTCTTTATTTGTCACTCGTGGCCAATTGCGAAGTGTGTTGACGTAATTGAGTCCACCAGCTTTTGCATTGGGACCAACTGCAGAACGCTTCCAACCACCAAATGGTTGGCGATTAACAATCGCACCTGTAATTCCGCGGTTCACATAAAGGTTTCCTGCTTCAATGCGATTGATCCACTCTTCGCACTCTTTCTCATCGAGAGATTGAATGCCTGCAGTTAACCCGAAATCAGTATCGTTTTGCATAGTGATCGCTGTATCGAAATCTGGTGCTTCAATCACTGCAAGTACTGGACCAAACCATTCGTTGCGATGTGACCATGACTGTGCTTTCACGCCGAGCTTTACACCTGGACGCCACATAAGACCTGCGGTATCCAATTGTTGTGGTTCAACAAGCCATGTTTCGCCAGCATCGAGTTGTGTGAGTGCGCGAGTAAGTGCATTTTCGGAGGGGCGAATAATTGGTCCAACAGTTGTTGAGAAATCCCATCCGGCGCCAACGTGAAGTGATTCAACAGCATCTTTGAGCTGGCGGATAAATGCGGGGTTGTTATAGATAGAGGTATCAACAATTGCAATTGAAGCTGCGGAACATTTCTGGCCAGCGTGGCCAAAGGCTGATTGCACCAAATCTTTAACTGCGGCATCGATATCTGCGCATGCAGAGATAAGAACAGCGTTCTTACCGCTTGTCTCTGCCATCAAGTTGATTTCTGGGCGCCATGACGTAAAGAGTGATGCGGTATCAAATGATCCAGTAAGGATTACACCATCGATAGCTGGATTGGTGACGAGATACTTTCCGTTCTCGTCATCGCGCATGGGTAAGAATTGCAATACATCTTGCGGTACTCCGCCTGCCCATAAGTGGCTGACGATCTCCCAGGCTGTTGCAACTGTCTCTGGCGCAGGCTTGAGGATGACGGCGTTACCTGCAGCTAGTGCTGCGCACACTCCACCCATTGGAATCGCGTATGGAAAGTTCCAAGGAGGAACAACAAGGACTGTACCTAGTGGTGTTGATTCACCGAAGTTCTGTGCAGATGTTGCATAGAAGCGAGCAAAGTCAATCGCTTCAGTGACTTCGGGGTCTGCTTCAGCAACAGTCTTGCCAGCATCGCGCGACATCACAGCGATTGTTTCCGTTGTTGCCTTTGCCATTACATCAGCGGCTTTAAAAAGAATTGTGGCGCGCTCTTCGATAGAAAGTCCGCTCCACTTATCCTGTGCCTTCTTTGCTGTTGCTATTGCATTGTCTACATCGTTAGCTGATCCAACTGAGTAGTGGTACCAAACTTTTCCATTATCAGAAGGATCGCTTCCATCTTCTTGCTCCTTGGTAAATACCTCTTTACCGTTGATAACTAGTGGAATCTCTTGATCTTTAATCGCGCGAACCTTTTTGATTGCCTTAGTAACAGCGCTAATAAAGTGTGGTTCGGTTGGATCAGCATTTGGCTCGTTCTCAAATGTAAGTCCTGTTGTCAGAGCATGACCAACATGGCGAAGTGACTGCGTTGTAATTGTGTGGCGCTCGGCAATTGAGTCAAGGAAGCGTTCTTCTTGCTCTTTAAACTTCTTTGGATTCTTTGAAATCTCAAATGCAGCCTTTAAGTAATTCTCATCCGATGTATTTTCATCAAGGCGGCGCACTAAGTAAGCAACGGCTGCGGCGAAATCATCTTTGCGTGTCACCGGTGCATAGAGCAGAACTGGTTGACCTGCACGAGTAACTGCTAGGGCTTCGGCATTTGCCATTCCCTCTAACATCTCAATATCAATTTGATCTGAAACTCCACGAGACTTTGCGACTTCTAGCGCCCATGTCATATGAAAGAGATTGTGCGATGCGATGCCGATACGTACAGCTTTTGAGTGTTCAGGGCGAAGTGCTGCATCTACAAGGCGAACATAGGAAGCATCGACATCAGACTTTGAGCGATATGGCGCAGGGCTCCAGCCATGTAGTTCTGCTTCAGCACGTTCCATTGCAAGGTTTGCACCTTTTACTAAGCGAACTTTGATGGTGCCACCGCTGCGCGCATAACGAGTTTTTGCCCATTCAACTAATTGAGCAAAGAAGTCGTGAGATTCAGGAAGGTATGCCTGAAGAACTATTCCTGCCTTCATGGATTCGAATTCGGATTCATCCAGCACTCGCATAAATGCTGCAACTGTCATGGGAAGGTCGCGGTACTCCTCCATATCCAAATTAACAAAGACGCCATGGTGTTGCGCTTCGCGATAGAGAATGCGCATCTTTTCAGAGACGCGGTCTATTGATCCTTCGACATCGATAATAATGAGTTGAGCAACGATGGATGAAAGTTTGACCGAAATATAATTAACTTCAGGTCGGCGCATCATTTCAAGAATTGATTGGAAGCGAATATCTGCTTCATGATCACCTAGAACTGCTTCACCTAACACGTTGATGTTGAGCGAAATACCTTTTTCGCTTCGCTTATTCATATGCTTTGCAAGCTTCTCGGGCTCTGATGCAAGGATTAAATCCTTGGAGAGTGAGCGAACTCGTTGGTGAACGAGTGCAACAACTGGGGTAGGTAGTGCATTGGAAATAACTCCGATTATGTGTAAACCAATTCCATTGAGTGGCCCAAAGCCAACGATGCTTGCTTTTTTGGCTGCACGTCGGAAAATTCGTGATGATGATTTGATTGAGGAAATTCGCATTACTTCATCAGTCAGCGTGATTGTTGCTTCAATCGCCTTAGGATCTTTAAAGAGACGTGCAACACGCTTGCGGTTAGCTTTCTCGCGGCGATCGCGCAACTTATCTGATTGCGCCATTAACTCTTTGGTGCGTGCGATTGCAGTCGCAGCTAGTAAATCTAGCTTCGCATCAGTCTCAAAGATTGAGGGCATTTAGCAAGGCTATCAAGGGATAAATGCCTCTGCTCACCCTACAAATGTGAGATTAATGCGCGTAGGATTCAGATATGAATAACGAGAGCGCAGACGTTACAGCCGAAAAGTCAAAGAGAATCCATGATCAGGCACCATCTGAACTCTTCTCCAACTTTATGAAATCTGGGTGGACCTCATCTGATCTCAGTGACCTCGAGCCTCTTGAAGTTGTCACCTACGCTTATTCCAGACGACAGGTTTTATCTGCGGCATTCAAAGGAATTCGTTTAGTGCTTCCTGCGGGCAGCTTCAAAGTTCGCGCCAACGATACCGATTACAACTACCGACCACATAGCGCATATGTGTATTACAGCGGTGTGCAAGGTGCAGATTCGACTGCAGATGCAGTGCTTGTTCTCGAACCATCGGGTGATTCGCACATTACATATCTCTATATGAATCCACGCTCTACTCGCGATACCGATGCTTTCTATCGCGATGCAAAGTACGGCGAACTATGGGTTGGCCGTCGTTTCACACTTGATGAAGCAAAAGCTCGCTACCAAATTGATACTCGCCCATTAAGCGAACTTGAAGCTCTGCTTGGCGATGGGAAAGAGACCCTCACTCTGCGTGATGTCGATGCAAGCGTTGAAAAGAATATTAAGAAAAATGAGCGCGAAGAGGAATTTGCAATCTCTGTTTCAGAACAGCGATTTTGTAAAGACGATTATGAACTTCGCGAGTTGCAACGCGCAGTTGATGCCACTGCCTTTGGTTTTAATGATGTCATTCATGCAATACCAGCAGCTGTTGAAACTCCACGGGGTGAACGAGTATTAGACGGCGCCTTCTATGGCCGCGCGCGAATTCTTGGAAATGATTTGGGATATAACACCATCGTCGGTGCCGGTTCTCATGCATGTGTATTGCACTGGATCCGTAACGATGGCGATGTTCGTCGTGGTGAATTAGTACTTGTCGATGCAGGTGTCGAGATGGAATCCTTCTACACAGCAGATATCACTCGCACGCTGCCTATCGATGGAAAGTTCTCACCAGCACAGCGCGCTCTATATATGTTGGTCTATGAATCACAACTTGCAGGCTTTGCAGCAATTAAACC
>CAIPLJ010000161.1 GCA_903865885.1 uncultured Actinomycetes bacterium
AGACGTTGAAATGCCATTGTTAATTAACCCTTGCGACGTGCCTCATCTACGGCATACAACGCAATCGACGTCGCAACGGATGCGTTGAGTGATTCAGTAGATGCGCTAATGGGAATAGAGACAATAAGGTCGCACTTTTCGCGGGTTAAGCGAGCAAGACCTTTACCTTCAGAACCCACGATAACCATGATGTTTTCAGTGGCAACCTTCATATCTGCAATTGCAGTATCGGATTCTCCATCAAGGCCCACAACAAAGCAGCCCAACTTCTTTGCTTCATCAATGGTGCGAGCAAGGTTTGTTACCTGTGCGATGGGAAGACGCGCTGCAGCACCAGCGGAAGATTTCCAGGCCGATGCTGTCATTCCTGCGGCTCGACGTTCTGTCATCAAGACACCTGATGCACCGAAAGCTGCAGCAGATCGAACGATCGCACCCAAGTTACGTGGATCTGTCACGCCATCGAGGGCCACAAGCAACATCGGCTTCTTTGCGCGCTGAATGATTTCTTCAAATGAAGAATATTGGAACGGCTTAATAGAGAGAATAATTCCTTGGCTATTGGGGGAAATACCTTCAACTTCAGCACGGTGTGCTTCACGAATCTGTAGACCGTGGTTGAGGGCAATCTGCAAGCTTTCGGCAACGCGATCATCGACATCGATACTGCGCGCAACCAATAATTCTGTTGCTGGAACAGATTCGCGCAACGCCTCTAGTACTGCGTTACGACCTGCAACGATTTCACCACGAAGACCATCGCTCTTTACATACTTACGAGGTGCACTAGCTGTCTTCTTAACCCCAGACTTTTCAGCAGCCTTCTTACGCTTTGCAGCTGCGTGGTATGGACGATCTTCAGCCTTCGGTGTTGGGCCTTTGCCCTCTAAGCGACGCTTATTGTTTCCACCAGTACCTGCTGATGGACCCTTCTTTGATTTACGAACTGCACCACGAGGTTTTGCATTACCGGCCATTGTTATTTTCCATCTCTAGAGATCGACCAACGTGGCCCTTGTGCAGTGTCTTCAATAGTAATTCCAAGAGCGGCAAGCCCATCACGAATCTGATCGGATGCTGCAAAATCTTTACGCTCGCGCGCTGCCGTGCGCTGTTCGAGAGCCAATGTAATGGTTCCATCCAATGCGGCTGTGAGATCTTCACCAGCTGATGCTGATGCAAAAGCTGAATCGAAGGGATCGCAGCCAAGGATTTCTAGCGCTCCACGGATTTCATTGGCTGAGGATTCAATAACAGCGCTATCTCCTGCCGTAATTGCGCTATTTCCTGCGCGCAGTGCTTCAGAGATAGATGCAAGGGCGGTAGGAACAGCTAAATCATCATTCATCGCATCGGTAAATGCTTGGCTCAATACTGGTGTTGGTTGCGCACCCAGTATTTCAACTGATCGTGTTAAGAATGATTCGATACGACGAAATGCAGTTGCAGATTCGGCCAAAGCTTCATGTGAGAACTCGAGCATCGAGCGGTAATGCGCAGAACCTAAATACCAACGCAGTTCAATTCCGCGCACTGATTTCAAGAGCTCGTGCACCTGAAGTGAATTACCAAGTGACTTCGACATCTTCTCACCAGATGCTGTTACCCATGCATTGTGTAACCAACGCTTAGCAAATGCATACCCAGCTGCCTCTGACTGTGCGATCTCGTTCTCGTGGTGAGGGAAGATCAAATCAAGTCCACCACCGTGAATATCAAATGCTTCACCCAGATATTGATGCGCCATTGCAGAACATTCGAGGTGCCACCCAGGACGACCTGGTCCCCATGGAGTCGGCCATGAAGGGTCTCCTGGTTTTGCAGCTTTCCATAAAGCAAAATCGCGAGGATCTTTCTTATTGGTCTCATCTGCGTCAAGTGCCGGTTGCAAGTCATCGAGCTTCTGACGAGAGAGAGTTAGGTAAGAAGAGAGTTTGCGGACATCGAGATAGACATCGCCATTGCCAGGTGCGTAGGCAGCGCCCTTTTCAATCAATACCTGCATCAGTTCGATCATCTGAGTGACATGTCCTGTTGCGCGTGGTTCATAGGTAGGTGGCAGAACATTCAAAGCAGCGTAAGCCTCGGTAAATGCGCGCTCATATTTCATTGCAACTGCCCACCAAGGCATATTTTCATGTACTGCCTTATGCAAAATCTTGTCATCAATATCTGTGACGTTACGAATAAAGGTGACGTTATAGCCAGATTTAGTTAACCAACGGCGCAAGATGTCGAAGTTCACGCCAGAGCGGACATGGCCGATATGGGGAGGTGCTTGAACTGTTGCACCGCACAGATAGATTCCGACTTCCCCTTTTTTTAACGGGACAAAGCTAGA
>CAIPLJ010000162.1 GCA_903865885.1 uncultured Actinomycetes bacterium
AAGTTATTGGCAGATATCACCAAGCAGGTAGCTGTTGTGAAGTATCCCAATATCGGTGATACACATGGGCGCGAGTTGATGGCTATTTCTGGAACTGCAAACCTTGCACGATCCGGCGAAGATTTAGGCGCTACATTGTCTCCGATTTTAGAAGCGCTCGAAGAACAAGTTGTTTTACTTCGCTTACTTAGCGATGCGCATCCAACTGTGCATGTAACCATTGGAAGCGAACAAGAAGATTCAAGTTTGCAGACCACATCGCTGGTCACGGTTGGATACGGCGCAGATCCTTCGCTTGGTTCACTCGGGGTTCTAGGACCTACTCGAATGGATTACGCAGGTTCTATCTCTGCAGTATCTGCCGTTGCCCGTTATGTTGGTCGATTTATCGCCGAGAGCGCTAAGTAATGGCTGATTTTTACGGCTTGCTTGGCCTCGATCGTGGCGCATCGCAAGATGACATCAAGAAGGCATATCGAAAGATTGCTCGCGAACTACACCCCGATGTAAATCCAGATCCTGAAGTACAGAATAAATTTAAAGAAGTTACTGCAGCCTATGACACTTTGTCTGATCCACAGAAGCGTCAGCAATATGACATGGGTGGCCAAGGTGGCGGGGGATTCGGCGGAGGCTTTGGTGGCGGTGGATTTAGCGACATCATGGATGCATTCTTTGGTGGCGGTGGAAATCGCGGACCACGCCCACGTATGCGCCAAGGACAAGATGCACTTATTCGCATTGAAGTAGATCTCAATGAAGCATGCTTCGGAACAGAGCGCGATATCACTTTGGAATCTGCAGTTGTCTGTCAGAAATGTGAAGGACAAGGAAGTGCTAACCAGGCTGCTCCAACAATGTGTCCTGTCTGTAAGGGGCGCGGTGAAACTCAATTTGTTCAGAAATCATTCCTTGGTCAGGTGATGACATCACGTCCATGTAATAACTGTTCTGGTTATGGAAGTGTGATCACAGATCCGTGTCGCGAATGCGGTGGAGATGGACGCGTTCGTGCGCGCCAAACTATCAATATCAAAGTTCCAGCAGGTGTTGAAACCGGAAACCGTATTCAAATGGGCGGTCGCGGCGAAGTTGGCCAAGGTGGGGGACCGGCAGGTGATCTCTACGTAGAAATCGTTGAATCTGAACACGAGTTCTTACTTCGCGATGGCGATAACTTACATATTGCAATCGAAGTCTCATTTGCCGCCGCATCCCTCGGCACGTCAGTACAGGTTGAATGCCTTGATGGCCCTGTCACGGTAGATATTAAAGCTGGCACACAGAGCGGTGCGACTATTCCGGTAAAGGGCAAGGGCATGACGCGCCTTCGCACCAATCATCGTGGAGATCTCATTGTCCATGTTGATGTGGCAACCCCGCTCAAACTCAGCCGCGATCAAGAGAAATTGCTCAAAGAGTTTGCTTCATCTCGCGGTGAAAAAGATGGCGATGTGAAGGTCAAGGGCCATAAAGAAGGTCTCTTCTCAAAATTTAGAGATGCATTCGGCCGCTAATGCTGACCCTCTTCTTCGTTGATGACCTACCAATAACCGTTGGCGCGACGTACGAATTTAATAATGAAGATGCACTGCATGCAATCCGCGTCCTGCGCATGAAGAGTGGCGACTTATTTAATCTTTCAGATGGAAAAGGTGCATGGTCACACGTTGAAGCGCTCGAAGTTCATAAGAAGTATATGACGGTTCAGGTTATTGAAAGCGGCCGCCAAGAAGCGCTGAATACATATTTCACTGTGATTCAAGCTATCCCTAAAGGCGATCGCATTAAAGAGGCAATCGAATTGTGTACCGAGGGCGGTGCTGATCGCATTGTGATGTGGAAAGCTGCGCGCAGCATCGGAAAATCCGATAACAAGATTGAAAAGCTACAGACCACGGCGCGTGAGGCGAGTAAACAGTCACGGCGTTTTCGAATCCCAGAAGTCATTGGCGTTGCAGCCACCAATGCGATTGTTGATCAAATAGCACAGGCAGATCTTGCAATCGTTTTCCATGAATCTGCAACGATGAAGGTCTCTGAGTTAGTTGCACCTGGATGCAAAAAGGTTGCAATCATCATTGGGCCAGAAGGTGGACTTACCGATGAAGAGATCGACACCTTTGCGGCAGCTGGTGCAAAGGTTGCGCTGATGGGAAGACCTGTATTGCGCTCAGCGCATGCTGGACTTGCAGCACTTTCAGCGGTCAACACCGCCCTTTCGGTGTGGTGATTTCACCCCATTACCGATAGATTTTCAGTTATATGGAACGCCTCTTAATCACCGTCCCACCTGCCATCCCGATGGTTTCACTCGTCGGTATCAATGATGCAAATATCTTGGCAATCGAAGCGGCATTTCCTTCAGTCAATGCAACTGTGCGCGGAAATGAAATTACTTTGCGTGGGCCACATGTTGATTGCCTTGCGATGGAGAAGTTGATTACCGAGATGATGGTCGTTATTCGCTCTGGTCAAACCCTTACTGTCGATGCAGTCTCTCGCAGTATTGCGATGCTGGAGGCGGAACCTGCCCATAGCCCATCAGAAGTTCTCTCACTCAATATCGTCTCTAATCGTGGCAAAACTATTCGCCCCAAGACTGCAAATCAGAAGTTATATGTGGATGCAATTGAAGAGAACACAATTACCTTTGGAATTGGCCCAGCAGGTACCGGTAAGACATATCTTGCAATGGCAAAAGCTGTAGCTGCGCTTCAAGCCAAGAAGGTCAATCGCATTATCTTGTCTCGCCCTGCAGTAGAAGCCGGCGAAAAACTAGGATTTCTACCGGGCACTCTCAATGAGAAGATTGATCCATATCTTCGCCCACTCTTTGATGCCCTGCACGACATGATTGATTCCGAGGTAATTCCTCGCCTGATGCAGACTGGCGTTATTGAAGTTGCACCTCTTGCATTTATGCGCGGGCGTACGCTCAATGATGCATTTATTATTCTCGATGAAGCTCAGAACACCACACCCGAACAGATGAAGATGTTTCTAACTCGCCTTGGCTTTGGTTCCAAGATGGTTATTACTGGCGATGTTACGCAGACAGATCTACCTAATGGTCAGCGCTCTGGACTCGGAATCATTCGAGATATCTTGAACGGCGTTGATGACATCTCCTTTATGGAGCTGACAGCTGATGATGTTGTTCGCCACCGTTTGATTGGCGACATTGTGAAGGCTTATGACAAGTATGAAGAGACCAAATCGGCTCCTCGCTCAATTCGTAATAACTAATACACACTCATGACCGTAGACATTATTAATCGCTCTGGCGCGCTTGTGCCTGAAAGTCAGATGCATACCCTCATCGACTTCGGGATTGAATATATGGAGATCAACCCTGAATCTTCGATATCGCTCATCTTCGTTGATGTTCAGGAGATGGAAGAACTTCATATTAAATGGATGGATGAAACCGGTCCTACCGATGTTCTCTCTTTCCCCATGGATATGCCAGAGTCCAAAGGTGATGTTGTCACTTTAGGAGATATCGTCATTGCACCAGCAGTTGCTGCGCAGCAAGCACAGGTTGCAGGTCATAGCATCGAGCACGAAATATTTATCCTTGCAACTCATGGGCTGCTCCACATCGTGGGATATGACCACGCAGATCCTGATGAAGAGAAGGTTATGTTCGCATTGCAAGAGAAGATTGTGAAGGAGTGGTCACTGAAAGTGTCCAAGAATTAATGAAAAATAAGATTGTAAAGAAGATTTCCTTAGCCTTCCGAGGTTTTGCACTCGGTCTCTTATCTGATGAAGACGAGCTTCGCGCGCTTATGGATCATGCCCATAACCGCGGAATCGTTGAATCCGATGAACACGAGATGATTCACAATGTATTTGAACTCGGCGATACCTTGGTTCGCGAGCTCATGGTTCCTCGCACAGAGATGGTCTGGTGCGAACGCGATAAGACGCTTCGACAAGCGTTATCTCTCGCTCTTCGTTCTGGATATTCCCGTATTCCAGTAATTGGCGATGGAATCGATAACATCATCGGAATCGCCTATGTAAAAGATTTAGCAAAACGTGCACTCGATCATCACGAAGCAGAGACCACCGAAAAGGTGGAACAACATGTGCGCCCTGCAGTCTTCGTCCCTGAAAATAAAGAGGCGGCAGAGCTGCTGAAAGAGATGCAGCGCGATCAGATTCACCTTGCGATCGTGGTCGATGAATATGGTGGAACTGCTGGAATCATTACTATCGAAGATATTATTGAAGAGATCGTGGGCGAGATAGCCGATGAATATGACGATGGCATCGAATCCTTTACGTGGCTAACTGAAAACAAGGCGCGAGCAAAAGCTTCAATTCATATCGAAGATCTCGCAGAAGAGCTAAAAGTTGAGATTGATCGCGAGGAATTCGACGATGTCGACACCATCGGGGGATATATGGCAGAAAAACTTGGCCGTGTTCCGATCGCAGGGTCAACTATTGATATTGATGGTTGGTCTATTACCTCAGAGCGACCTCTTGGACGACGTCGCCGGATCAGCTCAGTTATTATTGAGCGCCTAAAAGTTGCAGAGGATGTCAATGAATAACCCAGAAGATTCAAAGCTTGTCACTCTTGCAACATCGACTCTTGCTCGAAGCGGTGCAGATCAAGCAGCAGCTCTGCGCGATACAACAGGTCGCACTTATGTTGCAATCAATATTGCATCCCCTTCTCTGAACCTTGATGCCTTTGAGGCAGTTCTCACCGTTGCACTTGCATCAGGAATTACTGGCATTGAGAGCGTGGTTGCAACGGGAAGCAAACCAGCCAATTCCAAGGCGATTAAGGATTTTGCACCAACTGCAACACTCTTCTATGTAGATTCATCGGGAAATGAAACCGCGCTTTAGCCTTATCCCTTGTTAAAAGATAAGATTGCCCAATGCGCGTAGTTCGATTTACACCTCAGCCAGATGCTGGTTTAGGTACCGACCCGCTATTTGGAATCCTTGAAGAGGATAATCAGATTTCAATAATCTCTGGAGATCCGATTTATCACGGCATCCAGAAGACAGCGGCAAAGGTCGACCTCACCAAGGTGCGTCTTTTAGCGCCAGTCATTCCTCGCTCAAAGATTGTTGCAGTGGGTAAGAATTATGCGGACCATGCAGCTGAAATGGGCGGGGTAGTTCCTGATGAACCCATCATCTTCTTAAAGCCCAATACATCTGTCATTGGCCCTGGCGACACAATCGTTTGGCCTGCAATGGCTCCAACTATTGATTACGAGGCAGAGCTTGCAATCGTTATTGGTCGCGTGTGCAAGGAAGTTCCAAAAGAGCGCGTCAAAGATGTGATCTTTGGCTACACGCTTGCAAATGACGTTACCTCTCGCGAACTACAAAAGCGCGATGGTCAGTGGATGCGCGCCAAATCATTCGATACTTTCTGCCCACTCGGTCCATGGATTGAAACTGAATTCGTCCCTGGTACGCAGCGAATCACCACAACACTCAATGGCGAGATGAAGCAAGATGCCAAACTCTCTGACATGATCTTTAAGGTTGAAGACATTGTGCACTTCGTTACTCAAGTAATGACGCTGCTGCCGGGCGATGTCATCATAACCGGCACTCCTGCAGGAATTGGGCCAATGCCAGAAAAATCAACCATTGCTATCTCTATCGAGGGACTTGGCCAATTAACAAATAAGGTAAGTGCAAAGCCATGAGCAAAAAAGTAAAAGTTCGCTTCGCGCCATCTCCTACCGGAGATCTGCACGTTGGAAATATCCGTACCGCACTCTTTGATTGGGCATATGCACGTCACACCGGTGGAACATTTTTATTTCGTATCGAGGATACCGATACAACCCGCGTCACCGATGAATATATCAACGCGGCAATTGACACACTGAAATGGCTTGGATTGCAGTGGGATGAGGGTCCTGAAGTTGGTGGACCCAATGGCCCTTATTTGCAATCACAACGACTTGGTATTTATGCCGAATGGGCGCAGAAGTTTCTTGATCAAGGCGACGCCTACTACTGCTACTGCTCACCAGATGAGTTAGAGGCTGTACGCGAAGCACAACGTAAAGCAAATGAGGCACCTGGATATAACGGTCATTGCCGCCAATTAACTGCTGAACAAATTGCAGCATTTAAGGCGCAAGGCCGCGAAGGTGTTATTCGTATGCGCATGCCAGATGGCACAACAACGTTCAAAGATGAGATCCGAGGCGAAGTTACCTTCGACCACAAGTTTGTACCTGATTTTGTTCTTGTGCGTGCAGATGGATCACCTTTATACACACTGGCTGTTGCAGTCGATGATGTGATGATGGAAGTAACGCATATTCTGCGTGGAGAAGATCTACTTTCCTCAACTCCTCGCCAGATTCGCGTCTATCAAGCGATGGGCGTAAAGATCGAGGATTACCCACTCTTTGCTCACCTGCCATTTGTGATGGGCCAAGATAATGCCAAGCTCTCTAAGCGCAATGGCGAAGTTTCTATCGCCTGGTATCGCGAACAAGGTTATCTACCTGAAGCAATCTGTAATTACTTAGCTCTACTTGGTTGGTCACCTGGTGATGACCGTGAAAATATCTCGATGAAAGAGCTGACCGAGCTCTTTACTGTCGAAAAGGTTCACTCATCTCCTGCGCGCTTTGATATGAAGAAGTTAGAGGCAATCAATGGCGACAAGATTCGCGCCCTGAGCCTTGAAGATTTCGCCACATGGACGATTCCCTTCCTTACGAAGGCGAATGTCATCGAAGGTACCGAAGCCGAGATCGCACTTGTGAAGAAGGCACTTCCTATTATTCAAGAGCGCATCGTCAAGCTCGATGAGGCGCCACAGTTACTCAAATTCCTCTTCGTCAAGGAATTCACTGTCGACGCTGATGCAGTTTCTAAGATCACTGATGCATCTGCCAAAGATATTTTGAAGCGATCATTGTCAGATCTTGAGAAAGTTTCGAACTGGAACCACGAATCTATCGAAGCAGTGCTTCGTGCATCGCTGATTGAAGAGCTTGGGCTAAAACCACGTATTGCATTTACTGCACTTCGCATTGCGACAACAGGAAGCACCATCTCACCACCGCTCTTTGAATCAATGGAGTTACTTGGAAAAGATGCGTGCCTAGCCCGTATTTCGCAGGCCTTGTCGCTGTAATTTTCCCTCTGAGCGTGAGGTAAACTTTCCACCGCGCCGCCAAGCGCAGATAAGGCTCGATCGAAAGGTCGGACCCAGATATTTGAGATAGTCATCGAAAATATCTGAAGAATATTGGGGTATGGGGTAATTGGCAGCCCTGCTGATTCTGGTTCAGTAAGTCTAGGTTCGAGTCCTGGTACCCCAGCGCAGTAAATAGCAGGACCGCACTACTACAACTGAATATGTTCGTCCTAGTTTTACAAATGCACGGCCCCGTCGTCTAGCGGCCTAGGACTCTGGCTTCTCAAGTCAGCTACGAGGGTTCGAATCCCTTCGGGGCTACCACCTGATGTAACTTCATTGTTACATCTATCTACTGAAATTAATTGATTGTCCTGATAGTTTTTCGTCATGAATACGCCAACAGTCAAGATTTCGAAAGATCAACATATCTGGAAATACGAAGCAGATATGAAACCAGTTGTTTCAGTAAATCCCGGAACCGTAATTGAAATCGAAACATGGGATTGCTTCACAGGCCAGATACAGAGCCAAGAAGACACCCTGCTCTCTCTTGATATGAATCGCGTAAATAGTGCTACAGGACCGATCGAAGTTATCGGCGCAGAACCCGGTGATTCTCTCTCAGTAACCTTGATTGATATTCAGCCTGGCCATAAAGGTTCAGCAATGGTGATTCCTGAATGGGGTCAATTAATTGAAAAGACCCAAGCGCCACAAACTCGAATCTTTAGCGTGAACGATGGAATCATCACAATGGAATCTAACGGAGTCACATTTCCAACACGCCCTATGTTTGGCGTGATTGGCGTTGCACCTGCAAAGGGTGAATTTGGAACTTTCTTTGCAGACCGCCATGGTGGAAATATGGATGATCATCTCAATGGAATTGGTGCAACAGTTCACCTTCCTGTATTCCAGCCAGGTGGAATGCTTGCAATCGGCGATATGCATGCATCGATGGGCGATGGAGAAATATCTGGAACCGGTGTCGAAATCGGTGGCAAGGGAATTATCAAAGTTGATCTCATAAAAGGTAATGCTGGCGGATGGCCAATTACTGAGTTGAAAGATTCTTGGGTGACACATGGAACCGCAAGATTTATAGAAGAGGCCCTCAAGATTGCTTGTGAAGAGGCGGCAAAACTCCTCGTCGATGAATGGGGCTTTACCATCGAAGATGCATATATTTTCTTATCTGTAGCTGGTGATTTGGGTATTGCTCAAAATATTCACCCATTCCCAAATGGCTTTGCGGTAGCAAAGATGCGTGTACCTAAGCTTTCGCGCACACCTCACCCCTTTAAAGTGCAGAAATAATTTATAAAATAGTCTCAGAATTACCTGCGGGTAACATATTTCACAGGGGAAACTTTGTATGTTGAAAATGTGGGACCTTCCACTTATGAACTACAAGGAGAATATCTGTGGCTCAACTAGAACGTAATGCCGTTGGATTGCGCGAAGTCGTATTCCAATCAATCTGTTCCATGGCACCAGGTGCCGCAATTGCAGCATCGATTCCATTTGGATCACCTCTTGCAGGCGGTGCACTTCCGCTCGCTGTGATCTTCGCATTCTTCGGAATCTTCTTCACCGCATCAAGTATCGGACAGCTCGCAGCTCATATTCCTTCAGCAGGATCGGTAGCTACCTATAGCGCAGTTGGACTGCGTCCATGGGTCGGCTTCCTTGTTGGCTGGGCTTATGCAGCAGTTGAAATCTTGATCGTGCCACTTGTGATGTTGCAACTTGGTTACACCATCGCTGGTGAGTGGAATGCAGAACAATCTTCGTTCTCAATCAACAACTGGTGGATCTTTACTGTTATAGGAACTCTGCTCGTAGGCGGAATCGTCTATAAGGGCGTTCGCTCATCTGCACGTACCGGAGTTATCCTCGGTGCGATTGAAATCGGTGTATTCCTTATTGTTGGAATCATTCTTGTCATTAAAGCTGGTAGCCACAATGACCTCGCAGTGTTCTCGCCACATTATGCAAATGCCAAGGGCTTCGAAGGTTGGTCAGGCGTCATTGCAGG
>CAIPLJ010000163.1 GCA_903865885.1 uncultured Actinomycetes bacterium
ATCACTCGCGCCCGAGGCTTCACACAAGATGATGCACATATCTATTGCACCAAAGAGCAGATGGCTGGCGAGCTCGATTCACTTCTGACTTTCGTGCTTAATCTCTTGCGTGATTATGGTCTTGAAGACTTCTACCTAGAACTTTCTACACGCAACCCCGAAAAATCTGTAGGAATCGATGCGGATTGGGTTGAAGCAACAGAGGCGCTGCGCAAAGCGGCAGTTGCACAGAATCTAGAACTCGTCCTTGATGAAGGTGGCGCAGCCTTTTACGGTCCAAAGATTTCGGTACAAGCAAAGGACGCAATCGGTCGTACATGGCAGATGTCTACAATCCAAGTTGATTTCCAACTGCCACAACGATTTGAACTTGAATATTCATCAGCCGATGGATCTCGTCAACGACCAGTGATGATTCACCGCGCACTATTTGGTTCGATTGAGCGATTCTTCGGAGTACTGACAGAACATTATTCAGGTGCCTTCCCACCTTGGCTTGCTCCAGTACAAGTAGTTGGAATTCCTGTTGCGGATGCTTTCAGTGACTATCTCAGCGGAGTCATCAAGACGATGAAATCTGCCGGAATCCGTGCTGAGATGGACTTCTCTGATGATCGCATGCAGAAGAAGGTGCGTAATGCTCAGATGCAGAAGATTCCATTTATGGTCATTGCTGGCGAAGAAGATATGAACGCAGGTGCCGTCTCATTCCGCTATCGCAATGGCGAACAGAAGAATGGAATCCCGATTGCCGATGCTATTGCTGAGATTAAGAAGACTGTCGCAGATCGAATTCAGGTATAGCAATGTCTGAGATTGATGGAGCAGGCATGCCAGATGGTTGGCAGCGTTTATGGGCGCCACATCGTTTAGATTATTTACGTGGCGAGAACCGTCCACTCGATGGCAATGATGTGCAATGCCCATTCTGTCGAATTCCATCGCTGAGTGATCAAGAAGGTTTGGTCGTCGCCCGTGGCAAGAGCGCATTCGTTGTAATGAATCTCTATCCATACAACCCAGGACATCTCCTAGTGTGTGCTTACCGACATGTCGCAGACCTGACTGACTTAACTGAGGAAGAACGTCACGAGATTACAGATATGAGTGCGCATGCGATGAAGGTGATTCGCAAAGTTTCAAATGCGGATGGATTCAATTTAGGTATGAATCAAGGAGCAATCTCAGGTGCTGGAGTCGCAGATCATATTCACCAACATATTGTTCCGCGTTGGTCGGGTGATGCTAACTTCATGCCAATCATTGGTAAGACGAAGGTCTTGCCACAACTACTTACTATGACTCGTGAGGAGTTAGCTGCCGCTTGGTAGTGAATCAATAAATTCTTGCACGATATCTACACCAATGCCTTTTGCCAAATTGATTGGGATTGCAGGGAAGATAATTCCAGCCGCAAATGCTCCATCATCCATCTCAGTCATCATCTCGAGATACTCATCGCGGAACTCG
Source organism: uncultured Actinomycetes bacterium (assembly GCA_903865885.1). Lineage (GTDB taxonomy): Bacteria > Actinomycetota > Actinomycetes > Nanopelagicales > Nanopelagicaceae > Planktophila. Next base: position 1,471 of record CAIPLJ010000163.1, read on the forward strand.
CGAACCAACTCCTCATGTTCAGGTTCACTCGCGCGAAGTGTTATCGGTTTTGTTGAGTAATCAAGAATCTGTAAGTCCTGTAATCGAATGAGTGCTGCAGGTTCTCCCGCATCGTCATGAAGAACAAGGTAAGGAGTAACGAGTTGATCGAATACACGCGTTGCAACCATGACTGCATCTTCAAAATCCATCTCGTGGCCATCGAGCCCATTGACAACAACTAAACGTGGAATTTGAAATTCATCGAGTGCGCTCCAGTGCGCAATGGTCTCGTGATCAATTCCAGCAGATGGATTGATAGCAAAGATCGCAAGATCTGATTCGCCTTCTGGAGTAAGGGCCACCTGGCCGTTAAATGCGGAAGCGACTGCTTGGGGGGAGGCGCTGACGTGTCCATACACATGGATACGTTTCACACGCGAGGAACTAGGTGAAGACATGAGGGTAAGCCTACGATGGTGCCGATGATTAGTAGCGCACTCAAGCCCGCAGTCACTCGGTTAATTAATCCAGTGGCCCGCTTAGCCATTCGTATGGGAATTACTCCTGACGCAGTAACAATCTTTGGCGCACTGGGAGTTGTCATTTCATCCGCCTACTTTTTCTCTCGCGAATCATATTTTGTGGGATCGGCTGTCGTCTCATTCTTTGTACTCAGCGATCTCTTCGATGGTGCGATGGCTCGGTTATCCGAGCAAGGTGCAAGTCGTTGGGGAGGATTCCTCGACAGTACGGTCGATCGCATCACAGACTTTGCGATCACCATTGCAATTCTCATCCCATTGATTCGACGCGATGACAAGCTCTCCTATCTCGGCTTAATCACCTTGGTGACAGGACTCTTGATTCCATATATTCGCGCAAAAGCTGAGAGCTTCTCGATTCCGTGTTCAGTCGGAATAGCTGAAAGAACTGAGCGACTGATCATTATTTTGGTTGCCGTAGGACTTCATGGATTGCATGTGCACTTTGCTTTAGCCATTGGATTTTGGATTCTTGCGATTCTGGGAGTCATCACAGTTTTCCAGCGCATGCGCACTGTCTATGTGGGGTTGAGTAAGAAGTGATTGAGAAACTTTCATTTCTGGCTTATATGTCGGGCTGGTGGATTGTTCGCTCCTTGCCAGAGTCTGCAGCCTATGGATTATTCAGAAAGATTGCAGACTTCGTCTATAAACGAGGCGGTAAAAGCGTTCAGCGATTACGGTCAAACTTGGCGAGAGTAAAACCTGATTTGTCGTCGAAGGATTTGGATGCCTTGGTACATTCTGCGATGCGTTCCTATATGCGCTATTGGTGTGACACCTTTAGAATCCAGAACTGGACCATTGAGAGAATCCAGAGCACTGTCACGACGACCAATGAAAATCTTCTGATTGATCCGATCAAAAACGGGGAAGGTGTAGTGATTGCTCTTCCGCATTCCGGCAATTGGGATCATGCTGGCGCGTACTTCTGCTCACTTGGTATTCCATTGGTAACTGTTGCCGAGCGGCTAAAGCCAGAGGCGCTCTTTCAAAAGTTCTTGCAGCACCGTGAGTCCATGGGATTTGAAGTTCTTTCACTGGATAACCGCTCCTTTGCAACGCTTATAAAGCGGGCCCGCGAAAAGAGGTTGATTGCACTTGTAGCCGATCGTGATTTATCGCAATCGGGAATCGATGTGAATTTCTTCAATTATCCGGCCCGGATGCCTGCAGGACCTGCGGTATTAAATCTCAAGACTGGAATCGGAATAGTCGCAGCCCATGTTTCATATACGGATACCGGAATTCATGTTGCTTTTGAATCGGTAGATGTTCCAAGCGTGGGAACAGATGAAGAGCGCATACAGAAGTGCGTACAGAACATTGCTGATCTCTTTGAAAAAGGAATTTCTAGAACCCCACAGGATTGGCACATGTTGCAGCGCATCTGGATTGATGGAGACTTTGTTGATCGATCAGATAAGTCGGTGGCCTGATGCCATTATCGAAGAAGAGAATTGGAATCGTCTGCCCATATGGATGGGATACACCCGGGGGAGTGCAGAGCCACGTTCGCGATCTCGCAGAATATTTAATTAACGAAGGACATTTTGTCTCTGTGTTAGCACCTGCCATCGATGATGAGAATCTGCCTTCCTATGTCACCAGCGCAGGTAGGCCGATATCAATTCCCTACAACGGCGCAGTCGCCCGAGTCCTCTTTGGGCCCATTGCATTCTCGCGAGTTCGCCACTGGATTTCACAAGGTAATTTCGATGTATTGCATCTGCACGAGCCCGCTATTCCATCTATTTCTCTCCTTGCATGTTGGGCTGCTGAAGGCCCACTCGTAGGAACATTTCACGCTGCAGCAAAACGTCAGAAAGTTTCATTTGCTGTTATCCCATTTCTCGAACCTGTCATCGAAAAACTCAATGCACGTATCGCTGTAAGTGAAGCTGCTCGAGAGACGTTAACTGAACATCTTGATACCGATGCCATAGTCGTTCCTAATGGAATCTATGCATCGCTCTATCGTGATGGGAAGCTAGATGAACGCTGGACGGGAAATACGATCGGATTTATTGGGCGCTTTGAGGAACCACGCAAAGGTCTATCAGTATTAATTGACGCACTTCCCGCAATCATTACTGAGATTCCAGATATTAAAGTCTTTGTTGCAGGTCCTGGTGATAGTGAAGATGCCCTCAAAGAGATTCAGCCGGCACTTCGTAGCCGATTCACATTTATGGGACGCATTAGCGAGGAAGAGAAAGCCAACTTCCTGGCATCTGTCGGGCTGTACATTGCGCCAAATACAGGTGGAGAATCATTTGGCATCATCCTTGCTGAAGCGCTTGCAGCTGGTGCATCCGTTGTCGCAAGTGATATCCCAGCATTCGATTCCCTCTTAGGTCATGGTGAATATGGAACGCTCTTTGAATCGGAAAATCCTCAAGACCTTGCAGTAAAAGTGGTCGCACTTCTTAAGGATTCTGTCGCACGTAAAGAAATCGCTCAACGCGGCAAGAACTACGCTCAGGCTTTCGATTGGGATGTTGTTGCCGATAAAATTTATGATGTGTATCAGATGGCAATGGTCGGTGGGAATGGCGTAACGCTCTCTTCTGAAAACCGCGCATGGAATAAATTGCTTGGAAGGCAGGGTTAATGAAATTCATCCTTATTCTCTTCGCCTTCGCACTTGCAGCGTGGTACCTCTCATATTCTGCAACAAGGCTCGATCGCTTGCATCATCGCGTGGAGACGAGTTGGGCAAATCTAGATGGTCTACTTCAGAGACGAGCTGCCATCGCGATTGAGATTGCGCGCTCAGAGATTTCCGATCCCGCTTCAGCAATGCTCCTGACATTTGCAGCGCATCAAGCTCGCGAAGCAAGTGTCCGCGATCGTTCGCAAGCTGAGACTGGGTTATCGGGGGCGTTAGGTATTCTGTTAGAGACTTCATCACATATATCCGGTGAGATTGAAAAAGATCTCATACGCGAGCTTCGTGAACTCACCGAGAAGATCAAGATGGCAGTAGCGATGCACGTTGATGCAGTAACACGCACGCAATTGGTCCGCAAGAAATGGATCAACCGAATATTCAGATTAGCGGGAACGGCTCCTGAACCAGTCACTTATGAATTCGAAGGCGATGTTCTTTAAACGTTTCGCAGTGATAACTGCTGCAGTGGCGTCAGTCTTGATTGTTGTACTTGGATTCTTTTCCCCGGGTTCGAGAATTTCGAAGGCTCTACCATTCGTACACACTGCACCGACGAATTCAATCAGTGGTTTACCTGGCGGCGATGGCCCGGTGCTTGTTGTAAAGGTCGATGACACACCAGAAGCGCATCCACAGATAGGTCTGGAAGATGCTGACATTGTCTACATCGAACAAGTTGAAGGAGGGCTCACGCGCTTAGCTGCGGTCTTCTCTTCGAAGATACCGCAGAGAGTTGGACCGGTTAGATCGGCTCGTATCTCAGATATCGATCTCTTTTCCCAATATGGACATGTTGGTTTCGCCTTTAGTGGTGTGCAGAAGAAGATGCGTCCAGTGATTAACTCTGCCAACCTTCAAGATCTTGGTGCAGAGAATCATTCAGCGAGCATTTATACAAGCGACACAACCCGCATCCCACCGTATGCAATGGTCTTACGTTCAGATTTGTTGATGCAATTTGTAAAAGATAACAATCTGAGCCTTGATACATCAAAAAATATGGGCTGGAATTTCGGGGATGCACCTACAGGTGGAGTTGCAATTAGCTCAGTACATCTTTCATGGCCGGCAAATTCATATGATGCACACTGGTCGGATAAAGAAGGACGGTGGCTACTAGATCACGCGCATTCACCAGACCTTGCTGCAAACGGGATTCAGTTAGGTCCGAAGACTCTAGTAATTCAGATGGTCTCAATTACCGATTCAATCTATAAAGATAAGGTCGGAGGAGTAACTCCATTCTCTGCCACCGTTGGAACTGGTACTGGATTCATATTGCGCGATGGCAAGTACTTCGCAGCGACCTGGTCGAGACCGGATTCGTCATCCGGAACGACATGGAAGTCCTCGGATGGAAGTGCTATTTCCTTTGCAAAGGGACAGATATGGGTCGCGCTGACAGATAAAGCGCCAGTTTTCCAGCCAATTCCTACGGATGCAGCATCGACGAAGGCAAAGTAGACTCAGCGCTCTACCATCACCGGTCTCAAGGAGTTGAAACATGTCTGAAGCAACTGGCACAGCACGCGTTAAGCGCGGCATGGCTGAAATGCTCAAGGGCGGCACCATTATGGATGTGGTCAATGTTGAACAAGCAAAGATCGCAGAAGATGCAGGTGCATGTGCAGTAATGGCGCTCGAGCGCGTTCCTGCAGATATTCGCGCACAAGGTGGCGTTGCTCGTATGTCTGATCCTGACATGATTGAAAAGATCCAAGCAGCAGTCTCAATCCCAGTGATGGCAAAGGTCCGTATCGGCCACTTTGTTGAGGCTCAAATTATCGAAAGTCTTAACGTCGATTACATCGATGAGTCCGAAGTGCTCACACCTGCGGATTACACAAACCATATTGATAAGTGGAAGTTCAAGGTTCCTTTCGTCTGCGGTGCAACAAATCTCGGAGAAGCACTTCGTCGCATCAATGAGGGTGCAGCAATGATTCGCTCAAAGGGCGAGGCTGGCACTGGCGATGTCTCTAACGCGATGATGCATATGCGCACAATTGGTGCAGAGATTCGTCGCCTTACTTCAATGCGCGAAGATGAACTTTACGTTGCAGCGAAAGAGCTTCAGGCGCCGTATGCACTTGTGAAGGAAGTTGCGGAGACTGGCAAGCTTCCCGTTGTTCTCTTCACAGCAGGTGGAATCGCAACTCCAGCCGATGCTGCCCTGATGATGCAGATGGGGGCAGATGGAGTCTTCATTGGCTCAGGTATTTTCAAATCTGGAAACCCAGCACAGCGTGCTGCTGCCTGCGTTAAGGCGACCACCTTCTTTAACGATGCAAAGGTCTTGGCTGAAGTATCGCGTGGACTTGGTGAAGCGATGGTTGGAATCAACGTTGCAGATATTCCTGTGCCTCATCGCCTTGCTGATCGCGGTTGGTAATTCGTAATATATTTGCGAAGAGCATATGAAAGTCGGAGTACTAGCGTTACAAGGTGATTTCCGAGAACATCTTGCCCTTGCTACGCAATGCGGACACGAAGGTATTTCTGTTCGCACGGTCGACGAACTCAATGCCGTAGATGCACTTATTCTTCCTGGGGGAGAATCCACAACGATTATTAAGTTGGCGCAATCTTTCGGTCTACTCGAACCCATCCGCGAACGCATTGGATCCGGACTTCCTGTCTATGGATCCTGTGCGGGAATGATTTTGCTCGCAGACCGAATAGAAGATGGAATCGTTGGACAGCAAACCTTCGGCGGAATTGATATGACCGTGCGCAGAAATGCCTTTGGCCGCCAAGTAGATTCCTTTGAATCAGATATCACTTTCAATGGAACTCAATTGCACGCAATCTTTATCCGCGCACCGTGGGTGGAAGAAGTAGGCGATGGGGTAGTGGTTCTCTCGAAAGCCGCCGGCCACCCTGTCGCAGTTCGACAAGGAAATCTTCTGGCAACGAGCTTTCACCCCGAATTGACCGATGATCATGCGGTCCATAGCTACTTTTTTGATGAGATCTGTAAAGGCCGATAAAGTACGACCCTATTAATTTTTTCAAGCGCTATTCGATTGAGGAGTTCCAATGTCAGGCCATTCCAAATGGGCAACAACTAAGCATAAGAAGGCTGTCATCGATAGCCGTCGTGCGAAGAACTTTGCAAAGCTCATTAAGGCGATTGAAGTCGCATCGCGTAATGGTGGACCTGATGTGGATGGCAACCCAACGCTCTTTGATGCAATTGCAAAGGCGAAGAAGAATTCAATGCCAGCAGATAATATTGAACGCGCGGTAAAGCGTGGAGCGGGCCTTGAATCTGGTGGATCTGATTGGCAGACAATCATGTACGAGGGATACGGTCCTAATGGTGTTGCAATCATGATCGAATGTCTTTCAGATAATCGCAATCGCGCTGCTTCTGAAGTTCGCGTTGCAGTCACTCGCAATGGTGGAACGATGGCAGATCCTGGCTCTGTCTCATATCTCTTCAATCGTAAAGGCGTCATCATCGTCAATAAGGCAATCGGTGCAACCGAGGATTCAATCCTTGAAGCAGCGCTCGATGCCGGCGTAGAAGAAGTAAATGATCTAGGCGAATCTTTCGAAGTAGTCTGCGAAGCAAGTGACTTGGTGGCGGCGCGAACTGCGCTTCAAACTGCTGGTATTGACTACGAATCTGCTGACTCGTCATTCTTGCCATCGATGCAGATTCCGCTGGATGCAGAGGGTGCCCAGAAAGTCTTCGAACTCATTGACGCTATTGAAGAGCTTGATGATGTGCAGAATGTGTACTCGAATTTTGATGTCTCTGACGAAGTTATGGCGAGCCTTTCCTAAGCTTCTTATGTAGAAGTCCTAGGCTTAGAAGTTATGAGCCACCCACAGCGCCGCGTACTAGGAGTAGATCCTGGGCTCACTCGTTGTGGCATCGGAGTCGTTGAAGGATCGATTGGTAAACCTCTCTCCCTCGTGGCAGTCGGTGTAATCCTCACATCTGCTGATTTGCCGTTAGAGCAGAGATTGCTCCAACTTGAATCCGAGCTAGAAGAATGGGTTAGTGCTCATTCACCTGATGTCATGGCGGTCGAACGCGTCTTTTCTCAACACAATGTGCGCACAGTTATGGGTACCGGCCAAGCTGCAGGTATTGCACTCCTTGTTGCAGCGCGCAGAGGAATTCCAGTGATGATGCATACGCCATCGGAAGTAAAGGCAGCTGTTACAGGTTCAGGGCGTGCCAATAAAGTACAAGTCGCCGAGATGGTGAAAAGGTTATTGAATTTGGAAGTGATACCAAAGCCTGTTGATAGCACCGATGCGCTTGCACTTGCGATCTGTCACATCTGGCGCGGTGGTGGCAATGCAAAGATTGAAGAAGCTCTTAAAGCTGAGAAATCACGGCTTGCAAAGTTGGTGAAGAAATGATTTCACTTCTCAACGGCATGGTGCGTTCAATCCAGACAGATAAAGCGGTCGTTGAAGTTGGTGGTGTTGGCTTAAGTGTTTCAATTACCAATCACACCAGCGCTCAACTTAACTTAGGCGCACCCGTTCAACTCTTTACATCACTTGTTGTGCGCGAAGATTCACTCACGCTCTTTGGTTTTCTCGATGAGGAAAGTCGCTCTACATTTGAACTCGTGCAGACAGTCTCTGGTATTGGCCCCAAGGTGGCGCTAGCCATTATGGGCGCACATTCACCACAGTCTTTAGCCCTGGCAATTACTCAAGAAGATATCAAGGGAATTGAGAAAGTACCTGGCATCGGGCGCAAGGGCGCGCAACGTCTGATTCTTGAACTCAAAGGCAAGATTTCAGATTTTGGCACCTCAGATCACGAACGTACGCACCAACCTGTCTGGCGCGAACAACTGACATCTGCACTCGTATCGTTAGGTTTCACTGCAAAGGATTCCGACGTTGCCATCAATAAGGTTCTCGCTGAGTATGCAGAAGAAGGTGTAGATCCTTCATCATCGGATCTCTCTGATCTTCTCAAGCGCACACTGCAAACTGGGCGGCGTAGCTAATGAGTGAAGAGAGAATGGTAAGTTCACAGAGTGGCTCAGATGATCTGGCTGCAGAACATGAGCTACGGCCAAAGACGCTCAAAGATTTCATTGGACAACATCGTGTACGCCAACAGATAGATGTCTTATTGACGGCTGCTCGCAAGCGAGATTCAGCAGCCGACCATATTCTGCTTTCGGGTCCTCCGGGTCTTGGCAAAACTACCCTCGCGATGATTCTTGCATCCGAGATGAATACCCCAATTCGTATCACCAGTGGTCCTGCAATTACTCATGCTGGTGATCTTGCGGCGATTTTGTCCTCCCTTGTCGAAGGTGAAATTTTCTTCCTAGATGAAATTCATCGCCTGCCACGTCCAGCAGAAGAGTTGCTCTACCTTGCGATGGAAGATTTCCGCGTCGATGTTGTCGTAGGTAAGGGCCCTGGCGCGACCGCTATTCCGCTACAACTTCCACGCTTCACCTTGGTGGGGGCGACAACGCGAGCAGGTCTACTGCCTTCACCTCTTCGCGATCGCTTTGGTTTTACGGCGCATCTAGATTTCTACGAAGATTCCGAACTCGAAGAAGTAATTTCGCGTAGTGCTGTCTTACTTGGTCTGACAATTGAGAAGTCCGCAATCGGTGAGATTGCCAGCAGATCCCGCGGAACGCCTCGTATCGCTAATCGACTCCTACGTCGCGTCCGTGATTATGCGCAGGTCAACGGATCCAATTCGCTGACCCATGACGATGCCAAGGCAGCCCTTGAGATTTACGAAGTCGATGCCAAGGGTCTAGATAGATTGGATAGATCAGTCCTTCTTGCTTTGATCGAAAGATTTAATGGAGGGCCTGTCGGGCTTTCCACTCTTGCAATTGCAGTGGGTGAGGAGACCGAGACAGTTGAATCTGTTGCTGAGCCATTCTTAGTAAGAAATGGCTTTATGGCGCGTACTCCACGAGGTCGCATCGCGACTGCTTTGGGTTGGGAGCATGTGGGACGAACACCACCTGCTGGAATCGCGACCCTTTTCGACACACCAGCGCCCGACGCCTAGACTCTGCTCTTATGTCCACACCTAATAAACCAGTGAAGACCACTGGCCGTCCGGTACGTGCCCTAGCAATCTTGGCAGTACTCGTCATCGGCCTCTTGGCAACAGCTTTAATTCAAGGTGCCACCTCGGTTCGCCTTGGACTTGATCTTCGTGGAGGAACAAGCGTCACGCTCCAACCGCGTGCTTCTAACGCCTCAAATAAAATTACATCTGAGGCAATCGATCAGGCAGTGTCAATTATTCGCCAACGCGTTAACTCACTCGGTGTTGCAGAGTCTGAAGTAACTGCGCAAGGCAGCGGAACAAACCGCCAGATTGTTATTTCAGTTCCAGGTGATTCAGGTCGTCGTGTGGTCGATCTCGTTGGGCAAACTGCTGAACTTCGGTTCCGCCAAGTTCTCGCAGAATCTTCTGCGCTCACCGCAAATGACACATCAACAGCTGCAACTCCTGCATCGGGTGTGTCACCAATTATTAATGCAAAGTTTGCAGCGCTTAACTGTGCTGATCCTGCTAGCCGACAGGGAACTGGAGCTGATGCACCAACAGACACAATCGTGGCGTGTTCGCGATCTGGTGCAAGCAAGTACATCTTGGGGCCAGCAGAGGTTCTTGGACGTCAGGTTTCTAAGGCAACGGCTGGAATCGATCAGCAGGGCGCGAGCGGTTGGTATGTACTCCTCACATTTAACGGTGAAGGCACAAAGGCTTTTGGAAGCATTACAGCTCGCGTAACAACGTTAGCTTCGCCTCAGAATCAAGTAGCAATCGTTCTTGATGGTCTCGTTGTATCGGCACCTGCAATCCGCGAAGCGATTCCATCTGGAAACGCACAAATCACTGGTTCATTTACACAGACTGAGGCACAGGATCTTGCAAACGTGCTCAAGTATGGCGCTCTTCCTCTTGCATTCGATCGCGGAGAAGTTCAGCAAGTTTCTCCAACTCTAGGTTCTGATCAACTCCATGCTGGAATTCTCGCCGGTGCACTTGGTCTGGGTCTAGTCCTACTTTTCTCACTTCTCTATTACAGAGCTCTCGGACTTGTCACTGTTGGTTCACTTGCAATCGCTGGAACAATTCTTTATCTACTCTTCCTCGTTCTTGGAAAGTCCATTGGATTTACCTTGACGCTGGCTGGTATTGCTGGAGCGATTGTTTCGATTGGTATCACCGCAGACTCCTTTATCGTCTTCTTCGAACGTATTCGAGATGAGGCGCGCGAAGGTCGTTCATTGCGTTCGGCTGTTGAAAGTGGATGGCTTCGTGCCCGTCACACAATCATCGTGGCAGATACAGTTTCGATTCTTGCAGCTGTCCTGCTCTACTTCTTCGCAGTAGGTGGCGTTCGAGGATTCGCATTCACACTCGGCCTCACCACTCTGATCGACTTACTGATTGTCTTTATCTTTACAAAGCCAATCGTCACCGTCATCGCGAAATGGAACTTCTTCGCTTCAGGTCATCCACTCTCCGGATTCTCCGAAAAGAGTATTGGCCGCAAGAAATCATCTACACCTTTGGAGGCATAAGCAGATGGCTAAAATTTCAGGTCTCGGTGGGCGCCTCTACTCAGGCGAAACGTCATTTAATATTGTTGAGAACCGTAAGCGTTGGTATTCGGTATCTGCTCTCTTCATCCTCGCTGCAATTGCCGCGCTCGTTATCCAAGGTCTCCACCTGGGAATCGAGTTCAAGGGTGGAGCTTCTTATACGGTCAATCAACCAACAGCGACAGTTGCGCAAGCTCGCTCTGCAGTTGCTGGAATTGGAATTGCTGGCGAGGTAATTGTTCAGAAGATCGGAACCTCAAAGGTTCGCGTTCAGACTGGCGCAGTAACTCCAGCACAATCACAAGCGATTGAGACAGCGCTGACAACAACATTTGGTGTCACTGCAGAGTCAATCGATACTCAACTCGTAGGCCCATCATGGGGTAAGGAGATCACGAGAAAAGCGCTTTATGGATTGTTCGCCTTTCTTCTTGCTGTAATGCTCTTCTTGGCAATGGCATTCGAACCCAAGATGGCTATCGCAGCAATCGTTGCCGTCGTCCATGACGTTCTGATTACCGTTGGAATTTATGCACTCGTTGGATTCGATGTCACCCCGGCCACGGTTATTGGCTTCCTAACCATCCTTGGCTACTCGCTCTATGACACGGTGGTTGTCTTCGATAAGGTGCGCGAGAATACGAAATCAGTTGCTGCCAATAGCAAGATGACATACTCACAAGCAGCAAACCTTGCGGTCAATCAAACACTTGTACGTTCTGCGAACACATCGCTGATCGCACTACTTCCCGTTGCATCAATCCTCTTCGTAGGTGCGGGTTTACTTGGAGCCGGAACGCTCAAGGATCTTTCGCTTGCACTTTTCATTGGTCTCGCAGTGGGTACATATTCATCAGTATTTATTGCGCCACCATTCCTTGCACAGCTTCGCGAAAAAGAACCTGCGATGCAGGCACTTGCCAAGCGCGTTGCAGCGCGTGGGGGAGCAGCTCCTGCGGCGCAGACTCAAGAAGTTCGCACATCAACTGGCAGCGGTCCTCGCAATCAACCTAAACGCAAGGGTCGCAAGTAACTCTTTAATCAAGTCCTATGGATACCTTGCCCCTGATTGCGCCTCTTGTGGGTGCACTCAGAGAGCATCATCCAGGCGTTGATATATCTGGGATCGAGAAGGCATTCCGGGTTGCTGAAGAAGCACACAAAGGACAACTTCGTAAATCTGGTGAAGATTACATAACTCACCCAGTTGCGGTAACTCAGATTCTCGCTGAGCTTGGCTTAAATGAAACAACTCTGATTGCTGCTCTTCTGCACGATACGGTTGAAGACACCCCATATTCATTGACGCAACTTCGCGCAGATTTCGGTGATGAGATTGCAAATCTCGTGGATGGTGTCACCAAGCTCGATAAATTGACCTACGGACCAACGGCTGAAGCAGAGACCGTTCGCAAAATGGTTGTTGCAATGTCTCGAGATATCCGAGTGTTAGTCATCAAACTTGCAGATCGCCTTCACAATGCTCGCACCTGGAAATATGTTTCCAGCGATAGTGCAGCTCGTAAAGCTCGAGAGACCCTTGATATCTACGCCCCACTTGCCCACCGTCTTGGAATGAATGCCATCAAATGGGAGCTGGAAGATTTATCGTTCGAAGTACTCGAACCAAAAAAGTTTGAGGAAATTTCACGCCTTGTCGCGGAACGTTCGCCATCGCGCGACGCACTCACCAGCGAAGTCATTGAAGCAGTGGAATCAGATCTGCAACGTGATTTGATTGTGGCCACCGTGACGGGGCGCAAGAAACATTTCTTTAGCGTCTACCAGAAGATGGTTGTTCGTGGCCGTGAATTCAATGATATTTATGATCTCGTTGGTATTCGCGTCTTGGTTAACGATGTGCGCGATTGCTATGCAGTGCTTGGTTCTATCCATGCGCGATGGAGCCCGGTGCCTGGACGTTTCAAAGATTACATTGCGATGCCTAAGTTCAATCTCTATCAATCCCTGCACACCACAGTGATTGGTCCCAATGGCAAGGCAATCGAGATTCAGATTCGTACGTTTGATATGCATACACGCGCTGAGTTCGGTATCGCAGCGCATTGGAAATATAAGCAAGGGGGAGAGCCAGATAGCACCTCTCCTGAAATGTTATGGCTGCGCCAATTGCATGAGTGGCAGAAAGAGACTGAAGATCCTTCAGAGTTTCTTGAAGCTCTACGCTTTGATTTAGGTAGTCCTGAGGTTTTTGTCTTCACACCTAAAGGTTCTGTCGTCGCACTACCTGGCGGATCAACGCCAGTTGACTTCGCATTCTCGGTTCACACAGATGTTGGACTTCGGTGTGCAGGCGCAAAGGTCAATGGGCGACTCGTTCCGCTTGAATCCAAACTCGCGAACGGAGATGTCGTTGAGATTGTTACCAATAAGGGCGAGCATGCAGGTCCAAGTCGTGACTGGCTCAACTTTGTTAAGAGCCCGCGTGCACGTTCGAAGATCAAGGCATGGTTTAGCAAGGAGCGACGCGAGGAAGCAATTGATGCTGGTCGTGAGTCCATTGCGCGACAGATGCGTAAAGCAGGACTTCCTCTTCAGAAGATCTTTGCCGGTCACTCACTTCTTGAGCTCGCACATGAGATGCGTTATGCCGACATTGATGCGCTATATAGCGCTGTAGGCGATGGACATGTGTCGGCTGCCTCAATCATCGACAAACTCGTTGCGAGTATGGGTGGCGAGGATTCACATCCTGAACAAACAATTGAACAGATTCCAACTGGTATTCAAGGAACTCGTCGCACATCCAGCGCAGTTGAAGTTGAGGGTGTTGATGATGTACTGGTCAAACTTGCGCGTTGCTGCACGCCAGTTCCAGGCGATGCAATTATGGGATTTATTACCAAAGGTTCAGGTATCTCTGTCCATCGCATCGACTGTATCAATGCGGGAGATTTGCGCGAGAACCAAGCAGAGAGAGTTGTAAAAGTTTCTTGGCTTGCAGGAGCTGCAAGTCTCTTCCTCGTTAACATCCAAGTAGAAGCCCTCGATCGCGCACGATTACTTGCAGATGTAACTCGAACGCTATCTGAGCAGCATGTAAACATCTTGAGCGCTGCCGTTAGTACTTCAAAGGATCGTGTAGCGATCTCAAAATTCACCTTTGAAATGGCTGATGCAAAGCATCTCGACTCAGTTCTGGCAGCGGTTCGTTCTATCGAAGGCGTCTATGACGTCTATAGAACGTAATTGACTAATCAGTTAAATTCAGCGAGGTGTTTTTCAGCCTCTGCAAGCCAGACCTTACGAGCTTCAGCTGAGTCGAGAGCTTCTTTAGCCTTCTTCTCATTGCCTGCAGCTTGTGACTTTGCTGCGACTTTTGCGTAATTCTCGATGGATTCAGTGAGCTGCTTAACAACTTCTGCAGCACGAGCTTTCGCACTGGGATCGGTCTTGCGCCAAATCTCAGCTTCAGCTTCCTTGATCGCATTTTCAACCGTTGCCACGCGCGCATCGAAGGCAGCGCGCTTATCGCGGTTTGTGATACCAATCTTGGTCCAAGAGTTCATGAGATCGCGGAAGGCATTCTTTGCAACCTTCACATCAGTAAATGGAAGGATTGCTTCAATCTGCACAATGAGTTCTTCGCGCTTAATAAGGTTTGCAGCCATTGAGACTTCACGCTTTTCTAAATCAGCATTCTTTGCAGTGAAGAATTGATCTTGCGCTGCCTTAAAGCGAGCCCACATCTTTGCGTCATCGCTCTTCTTGCCACGACCGGCAGCTTTCCACTGATCCATCAGAGCCTTGTACTGACGAGCTGTCGCAACCCAGTCAGTAGATGTGGCCAACTTCTCGGCCTGCTCGATAATCACGGATTTGGCTTCAGAGACCTTGCCTGCTGTTGCTTCAAGTTGAGCAAAGTGAGTGCGTCTGCGCTTATCAAACTTATTTCGTGATGCCGAGAAACGCTTCCAGAAATCTGCATCAGATTTCTTATCGAGTCGAGGTGCCGCCTTCCACTCATCTAGAAGTGCCTTGAGGCGATCGCCTGTAACTTTCCAATTTTCAGAAAGCGCTAGTGATTCAGCTTCGACAACAATCTTCTCTTTCTCAATCAAAATTTGTTCGCGTCGAGCGGCCTTGACTACAGCCTCAGCTGCCTTCTTCGCTTCATATGCTTCGCGATGGCCTTCGATGAGCGGTTCGATCTGCTCAACTGATTGAGCAAGTGCGGCCAAATCTCCGACTCCGTTGAGTTCAGCAACTTGGTGGCGCAACTTTTTTACTGCTTCATATGCATCTTGAGGAACCATGGCACCACTTGTGATGCGGGCTGCCGTAAGCGCTACTTCAGATGCGAGCGCTTCAAATTTACGGACGAAGTATGCGAGGGCTTCTTCAGAAGTTTTACCAGGGTATGAACCCACTGCCTTCTCACCATCGGGGGTACGAACATAGACAGTGCCATCGTCTGCAACGCGACCAAATTGTGAAGGGTCTCCGATAAGTGCAGATGCTGCACTTGCTGGTGCTCCGTGTGTATGAGCCAATGTAGATGGATTGATATCGGTCATGATGTTCCCCTTCAGCGCGTTAGCCGCATCTTTAGTGACGCGGCCTTCGTTGATATGTGCCAATGTGTAAGTGGTCAAAGGTACCCTGTGCATCCTCTAGTCGTAAATCCTCGCAAGAAATTGGGTCTCATAGTGCTTGTTCGTTCCTTTCCAGCCCCTATGTTTGCGACCAATTGCTGGGTGATAGCCCAGGGCGAGGGCCAAGAGTGCATCATCGTGGACCCTGGCATGCCTGATATTTCTCGCGATATCGAGATGATTGTTGAAGAGCACCATCTCAAACCCGTTGCAGCTCTCTTAACGCATGGACATTTGGATCATACATATTCCATCAAGCCACTTGCAGATGGATACAACATTCCTGCATACATTCATTCTGAGGATCGCCGCTTCATTGCAGATCCCATTGGATTGCATGGCGAACAATTCGTAGCGCAATTAGCAGGTATGGAATTCGCAGAACCAATCATGGTGAAAGAGTTGAAGAACAATGCAGTTCTGGATTTACTGGGAATGAAGATTGTCGCAATCCACGCACCTGGTCATACTCGAGGCTCGTTGATGTTCACAATCAACGATGAACTTCTCGTCAGCGGTGATGTTCTCTTTGCTGGTGCGATTGGTCGCACTGATTTGCCCACAGGGAGCGCAAAAGAGATGACACAGACCTTGAAATCAAAAGTTCTTACGCTCAGCGATGATTTGCGCGTGCTCACCGGACATGGGCCTGAGACAACGATTAAATTCGAGCGAAAAAACAACCCTTATCTGAAAGAATTGGGTCTATGAAGTTCGAGAAGATACAAGCGCCAAAGGGCGTTCGTGAATATCTGCCTCCCGAATCCCAATCCTTCGAATGGGTTCGCGAGCAGTTGATTTCTCCTGCCAAAGCTGCGGGTTATCAACTGATGGAACTTCCCGTCTTTGAAGATACCAATCTCTTTACCCGTGGAGTCGGTGAGTCAACAGATGTCGTCTCGAAGGAGATGTACACATTCGAAGATCGCGGTGGCCGTTCCATTACCTTGCGCCCCGAGGGCACAGCTGGCGTTATGCGCGCTGTGATCGAATCAAATCTTGACCGCGGACAGCTACCTGTAAAAGTTTGGTATTCGGGGCAATTCTTTCGCGCAGAGCGACCACAAGCCGGACGCTATCGTCAGTTTTATCAAGTGGGAATTGAAGCGATTGGTATCGATGATCCTGCGCTTGATGCGGAAGTAATTGCAATCGCTGACCGTGGTTTTAAGAATCTAGGGCTGAAAAATTACAGACTAGAAATTACTTCGCTGGGGGATGCACAATCTCGAGCTGCTCATCGCGTTGATCTACTGAAATTCATTTCTGGTTTGCAATTAGATGAAGCAACAGTTTCACGTGCAGCAATCAATCCTCTTCGCCTCTTCGATGATAAGCGCCCTGAGATGCAGGAAGCTATGGCCAAAGCACCGATTCTGCTTGACTATCTCTCACCTGCTTCAGCACAGAACTTCGCAGCGGTTCAGAGTTATCTCAAAGAGATGGGAATTGCATTTACGATTAATCCACGAATGGTTCGCGGTTTGGATTATTACACCGGCACGACATTTGAATTCATTCATCCCGATCTCGGTGCGCAAAGTGGCATCGGCGGCGGAGGCCGTTACGACGGTTTGATGGAGACTCTCGGTGGACAAGCGTTATCAGGAATTGGTTTCGGTCTTGGCGTTGATCGCGCGCTGCTTGCAGCGATTGCCGAATCAACAGTTCCTAGCCAAGAATTCACATCGGACTTGTTTATTATTCCTTTGGGAGATGAATCGAAAGGGCAAGCGCTCACCATCGCTTCATCTCTTCGAGCATCTGGTATCCGCACCGAAATCGCCTTTGGAGATCGAGCGCTGAAAGGTGCGATGAAGGCAGCCGATAAGTCTGGTGCGCGCTATGTCATAGTTCTTGGAGAATCTGAACTGCGCGATGGCTCGGTCGAACTCAAGAGAATGTCAGATGGAGTTACATCCTCGGTTAAGATTGCCCAATTACAGGATGAGTTACAGCGGGCACTCGCGCTGTAGGTCACCATCATCTAAAGGCGGCTCTTCACAATGTTAAGAAACCACGACGCAGGATCTCTCCGCGCATCTCATGCCGGTCAGACCGTAACTCTTGCTGGGTGGGTCGCTCGTCGCCGTGATCACGGTGGAGTCGCATTTATCGATCTTCGCGATGCAACTGGTTCTGTGCAGGTTGTTATTCGCGATGAAAAGATGGCCGGCCAATTACGTGCCGAATGGTGTCTGCAAATTACAGGTGAGGTCGCACTTCGCCCCGCAGGAAATGAGAATTCAAATATCCCAACAGGTGCCATTGAGATCATGGGTGATGGCGTTGTTGTATTGAGTGAATCTGCTCCACTTCCTTTCCCGGTCGATTCTGGCAGCGAATCTGAAATCTCTGAAGAAGTTCGTCTTCGTTATCGCTACCTCGATTTGCGTCGTGAAGGACCAGCAGCAAATCTTCGACTGCGATCAAAGGTCACATCATCTATTCGTAATGCCATGGAAGAACTTGATTTTCTCGAGATTGAAACTCCGTACCTCACACGTTCGACTCCCGAAGGTGCGCGTGACTTCTTAGTTCCCGTCAGATTGCAACCAGGAAGTTGGTATGCGCTTCCGCAATCACCTCAACTCTTTAAGCAGTTATTGATGGTCGCGGGCATGGAGCGCTACTACCAAATTGCTCGCTGTTTCCGCGATGAAGATTTCCGCGCAGATCGCCAGCCAGAATTTACACAGCTCGACATCGAGATGTCATTTGTCGATCAAGCAGATATTGTCGCAGTGGCTGAGAAAATTCTTGTGAAAGTGTGGAAGGAAGCGGTCGGATACGACATTCCTACTCCGATCAAACATATGACCTATGCAGACGCAATGGATAGATATGGTTCAGATAAACCTGACCTTCGCTTTGGTCTCCAACTCACAGAGGTAACTGATTTCTTTAAGGCAACGCCGTTCCGAGTTTTCCAAGCACCATATGTAGGAGCAGTTGTGATGCCCGGGGGAGCCGATTCTCCTCGTCGCGAACTCGATGCATGGCAAGACTGGGCCAAAGCACGAGGCGCAAAGGGAATCGCATACATTCTTGTCAACGCAGATGGAACTCTTGGTGGTCCTGTCTCAAAGAACATTTCTGAAGAAGAACAAGCAGGAATTGCTGCTCTTGTCGGCGCAAAGCCCGGAGATGCAATCTTCTTCGCAGCAGGCGAACGTGCTTCATCCCAGCAGCTACTTGGTGCCGCACGCCTTGAAATCGGTAAACGATGTGCCCTTATCAATGAAGGCGCATGGGAGTTCGTATGGGTAGTCGATGCGCCAATGTTCGAGCCAACTGATAACGGTGGATGGACTGCAGTACACCACCCATTCACTGGACCAAAGCCTGAATTTGCTCAGACATTTAAATCAGATCCAGCAACGGCCCTTGCATATGCATATGACATCGTTCTTAACGGAACTGAGTTGGGTGGCGGTTCAATCCGTATCCATGATCGCCTTATGCAGAAAGATGTCTTTACAGTCATTGGACTCTCAGATGAAGAAGCGCAGAGCAAATTTGGATTCTTATTAGAGGCCTTTAATTACGGACCGCCACCACACGGTGGAATTGCACTTGGACTAGACCGAGTCTGTGCACTCTTGACTGGCTCCGATTCCATTCGCGAAGTCATCGCATTTCCTAAGACTGCTAGCGGTGGAGACCCACTGACTGGCGCACCAACTCCTATTACTCCTGCGCAACGAAAGGAGGCTGCCATCGATTGGACTCCTCCAAAGGAGTAAGTCAGGTAGGCTAATAACTATGGGTCCAGGCGGAATTGCAACGATTATTGCGGCGGTATCACTCCTTGTGATCGCTATTGCGATCTCCTACACCGTTATCCGCGTCAGCAGATTTATCGATGAGGCCAAGCTCTCGCTCAAAGCATTTACAGAGGACACAACTCCGCTGCTTACTGAATCCACTCGCACCCTTTCTTTGATTAATAGCCCTCTCGAGAGTTTTGCCAAGATCACGAAGAACGTGGAAGAGGTAACCACTAAAGTCACTGGTGCAACGACAGGTTTCATGGATAGTCCTACTGGTCGTGTAGCTGGAGCGCTCCTGAGCGCTGCAACTCTGAGCAAGGGTCGCAAGTCGAAGAAAAAATCTGACTAGTGGAATCCGCCGAAATCCGTTCGCGCTGGCTGCGCTTCTTTGAATCTGAGAACCGACAAGGGTTAACTCATACCGTTGTTCCGTCGGCTTCGCTTATCGCCGATGATCCCAACCTGCTCTTAGTCAACGCTGGAATGGTGCCTTTTAAGCCATATTTCCTCGGAGAAGTGACACCTCCTTATAAGCGCGCGACATCGGTTCAGAAATGTGTGCGCACACTCGATATCGATGAAGTTGGTAAGACAACACGACATGCATCGTTCTTTCAAATGTGTGGAAATTTCTCCTTCGGTGACTACTTCAAAGAAGGTGCGATCGCACTTGCATGGGAGCTTCTGACTCGTCCGATCAGCGATGGTGGTTATGGATTTCCTGAAGAGCGCTTATGGGTAACTGTCTATCTCGATGATGATGAAGCTGCAGATATTTGGCATAAGAAGATCGGTATACCGCGCGAGCGAATTCAACGACGCGATATGGCTGATAACTTCTGGTCGATGGGTGTTCCAGGTCCTTGTGGTCCTTGTTCAGAGATTTATTACGATCGCGGTCCTGCGTACGGAGTCGAAGGCGGACCTGTAGCCGATGAGAATCGTTACATGGAAGTGTGGAACCTCGTCTTTATGCAGAATGAACGAGGAGCCGGTGGTGGTAAGGATGGTTTCCCTATTCTCGGCGAACTTCCTGCAAAGAGCATTGATACTGGTTTAGGTCTCGAACGTACTGCAGCGCTCTTGCAAGGTGTCGAAAATATCTATGAAATCGATACGACGATGCAGATTCTCACTAAAGCCTCGGCACTTGCTGGAGTCTCATACGGAAAATCGCAGAACACAGATGTCTCACTTCGCGTTGTAGCAGATCACGCTCGTACATCGGCGATGCTTATCGGAGATGGCGTCACACCTGGCAATGAAGGTCGCGGCTATGTCTTGCGTCGCATGATGCGCAGAACGATCCGCAATATGCGTCTTATGGGTGTTAATGATCCCATCATGTCTGAACTCACGATCGCAGCTATCGGTGCGATGGGTCCTCAGTATCCTGAACTCATTGCAGATAAGAAACGAATTCTTGCTGTATCTGTGGCTGAGGAAGAATCATTCCTACAGACACTCAAATCTGGCACACAAATTTTTGATATGGCATCAACACAGTTGAAAGCAAGCAAGAAGAATCTGCTTCCTGGCGCTGAAGTCTTTAAGTTGCATGACACATATGGTTTCCCATTCGATCTCACCCTCGAGATGGCACGTGAAGAAGGTCTAGAAGTTGATGAAGAAGGTTTTAGACGTTTGATGACCGAGCAGCGCGATCGCGCTAAGGCAGATTCAAAGGCGAAGAAGAGTGGACATACAGATTTATCTGAATACAAGAAGATTGCTGATGCAAAGGGAGCATCCACATTCGTTGGGTATACGCTCAATGAATCTGAATCCGTTATCAATGGAATTCTCGTCGATGGAATCAGCGTTGCATCTGCAATCTCTGGCCAAGATGTTGAAATCGTGCTTGATCGCACCCCTTTCTATGCCGAAGGGGGAGGCCAGCTCGCTGATGGCGGTCGTATAACTCTTGCCAATGGAGCAGTTGTTGAGATTGAAGATGTGCAAACGCCAGTGAACGGACTCTCTGTGCATCGAGGACGAATTATTTCAGGTGAAGTCGCAACTGGCTCGAAAGCGCTAGCGGCAATCGATCTCGAACGACGCAACGCAATTTCACGCGCACACACTGCAACTCATATGGTGCATAAAGCCTTCCGCGAAATACTTGGAGAAACTGCAACGCAGGCAGGCTCAGAGAATTCACCAGGGCGCTTTCGTTTTGATTTCCCATCAACGGGGGCTGTCTCAGATCTAGTTCTCAATGAAGTTGAATCGCGAGTAAATACGCTGCTATTGGATAACTTGGCTGTGACAGCTGAAACCATGACACAGGACGCTGCCAAGAAGATCGGTGCGATGGCGCTCTTTGGCGAAAAGTATGGAGATCAGGTGCGCGTAGTCAGCGTAGGAGATTGGGCTCGCGAACTCTGCGGTGGTACTCACGTGGAGCGCTCGGGTCAATTGGGTGTCGTTAAACTTCTGAGCGAATCTTCTGTTGGTGCTGGCGTTCGACGAGTTGAAGCGTTGGTCGGGGTGGATGCATATAAATTCCTAGCGCGCGAACATATTCTCTTGAACTCATTGACTGAAATCATTAAGGGCGCACGAACCGAAGAGCTACCCGAACGCATCTCAGATCTTCTCTCAAAGATCAAGGATATTGAGAAGGAGCTTGCAGGGGTGCGTTCATCGCAGGCAATGGGTCAAATTGGAGCACTTGCAGATACTGCGCGCAGTATCAACGGAACTTCCGTTGTAACGGCCGTTCTTCCAGATGGCATTACGGGCGATGATCTGCGCAAGATCGCACTCGATCTCAAAGCACGCGCTCCGCAATCTGCCATTGCGCTCATCAGTTCTAGCGAGGGCAAACCAGTACTTGTTGTAGCAGTCAGCGATGCAGCAAAGGCTGCAGGTTTAAAGGCAGGCGCACTAGTCAAGATCGGTTCCACAGTCTTGGGTGGTGGCGGTGGCGGTAAAGATGATTTCGCTCAAGGCGGAGGCACGGACGCTTCCAAATCTCAGACTGCACTTTCCGCAATCGTTGATTCAATATCAGGAAAGTAGCGTCTATGAGAGGCCGTCGTATCGCCTTCGATTATGGTGAGGTTCGAACAGGTGTAGCTCTCTGCGACCCAGATGCAATCTTGGCTTCACCATTATGCGTCCTACAAAGTAAGGACAAAGATTTTCTCACGCAAATACAGAACCTAATTGCCGAGCACCAACCGATTCATATCTTTATTGGACTTCCGATGAATATGTCAGGATCTGAAGGAGAAAGCGTTGTGAAGGTTCGTATCTTTGCTGCAGCCCTTGCGGAACTTGTTGATCTTCCGATTTCGATGGTGGATGAGCGACTCTCCACCGTAAGTGCACAGAAGCAGTTGAAAGAGGCTGGTGTATCGATCCGTGCTTCGAAAGAGCTCATCGATGCGATGGCTGCTGTCGCAATTCTCGAGCAAGGTCTATTGCGTGAAAATCTGGACTAACTCTGACACCTTTCGTATCTTTGTTGCCTTTCTGCTCATAGGAGCGATCACATTCTCTCTCCATCTTGTTCGTGTTCCTGGTTCGAGTGCACCGGACTTCGTATGTACTTCGGAATCTTCGCAATCTGCCAATATTGAAATTACGTCAGGTGAGTCCGGTTCCTCTATTGCACAATCTCTCTTTGCAGCTGGTGTTGTGAAGTCTGCTGAGGCCTATTTCCGAGTAGCAGTTGGTGATGCTCGTTCAGCGACGGTTGCACCCGGTAATCACCGAATTGATCTTGGTATCTGCGCATCGGAGGCTCTTGTGCAGTTGCTCGACTCTTCTCGAATCTCTGGTCTGATAAATATCACAGAAGGTGCTTGGCTCTCAGAGATTCTGCCGCAGTTCTATGCAGCAGGGATGTCTCGAGCAGATGTTGCTAGCGCAATGCAGACTCTCGTGAAACCTGCCGGCTTCACATCACTGGAAGGTTTGCTCTTCCCAGCTCAGTACAGTTTCCAAAAGGGAACACTCGCGAAGGTTGCGCTTCAAACAATGATTGTTCGCTCGCTCAGTGAGATGCAGAAAGCGGGATTTGCGACGAATCAAAGTAAATTCACCCAGCAGCAACTTCTTATTATTGCCTCACTTGTGCAAGCAGAGGGAAATACTAAGGACTTTACAAAGATTTCGCAGGTAATCCGTAATCGCCTGACTAAAGGGATGCCACTGCAATTTGATTCCACGGTTCATTATGTAAAGAAATCTCGAGGGAGCGTTTTCTTAAGTACAGAGTCAACCCTGGTGAATTCCCCCTACAACACTTACAAACACTATGGACTCCCACCAGGTCCCATCAATAATCCAGGGTCAGACGCAATGTATGCAGCCACACATCCTGAAGCAGGGGATTGGCTTTTCTTCATCACAGTTGCGCCGTTTGATACACGATTTACCAATAATCTCGATCAGTTCAACACGTGGAAAGTAGAATATGAGCAGAATTTGAAGGCCGGGAAATTTAGGAGGACACCGTGATACGTGGCGCTGTTCTTGGGTCACCGATTAGCCATTCACTCTCTCCAATTCTGCATAAGGCCGCCTTTGATTTCCTCGGAATTGAAGGCTCGTACTCAGCAATTGATGTACCTTCAGCAACTCTCTCTGATTTCATCACTGCTCGCGGCAAAGAGTTCGACTACTTCTCACTGACGATGCCGCTGAAAGAAGAAGTGATGGGGCTAGGTTTTGCAACAGATAGCAAGACGTTAGAAATTCAATCAGGCAATACGCTTTATCGCGCCGATGAGCAATGGAAGTTGACGAGTACTGATGGAAGTGGCTTTGTCTCGGCTCTCTCACATGCAGGGTTAAAAAGTTTCAATCGGGTCCTGATCCTAGGTGCAGGAGGAACTGCGCGTGCTGTCACCGGTTCACTGGATGCAATCGCAACGGAGATCCATGTACTCGGACGCTCAAGTATTCGACAGGAAGCCCTTGAGCATTCTGTTCACAGTGCGCATTTCGAATATCACAGATGGACGCTCGATATCGACTTCTCACAATACGATTTAGTTGTTAATACAACTCCTGCAGGTGCTGCAGATCTTCTCTCCGATGCGCTCTCGCCAGGTGTGCAGGCGGTTCTCTTTGATGTGATTTACAAACCGTGGCCGACCGAGCTTGCTAAGCGCTGGCGTGATTGTGGAGGAAGGGTTCTCAATGGTTTAGAGCTTCTTCTCTATCAAGGAATCGATCAACTCGAGATTGTTCTTGAAAAGAAGGTCGATCGCTCTGCCTTAGCCAATCACCTTCGAACTGTATTGGCCAAAGCAGCAAAGTAATCCACAGGCATATAAATCGTTCTGATTTGGTCTTACCCTCTGCAAGTGTTGACGCTCTTCTCACTTGCCACCATTGCAATCTTTGATCTCATAACCCATCGCATTCCAAACCTACTTTTGCTACTCCTTCTTATTTCAGCACTTCTATCGGGAGAATTGTCGGTACATCTTCTCTATGGGTTTGTAGTCTGCACTCTTGCTCTAGGTGGCTATCTCTTCTTCGGACTAGGGGCGGGCGATGTCAAGCTTGTCTCTCTCATCGCTTTCTTCTTAACGCCGAGAAATCAGATCATCAATTACTGGTTCCTCGTATCAATGATTGGTCTCGTGCTGATAGCCATTCACTTCGCTCTATCGCGGACAATCAAAGGAAATATCGCTCTTGCACCGGCTCTCTGTGGTGCAGTTCTCTGTATTTCATGGGTGGGGGCCATTTAATTACGCTCATATCTCAGCGCTTTTCTGCGACAATATGCACATGCGTTGGATTACTGCAGGCGAATCACATGGCCAAGCCCTCTCGGCAATCGTTGAGGGAGTACCTGCTCATGTCGAAGTCACCACTGCAGATATAGATTTTCACTTAGCAAGACGCCGTCTTGGTGTTGGCCGCGGTGCACGTCAGAATTTTGAAGCAGATAAGGTCACGATTCTTGGTGGCGTACGTCTAGGAATCACACAGGGCGGACCAATCTCGATTCAGGTGGGAAATAGCGAGTGGCCAAAATGGGAAAAGGTGATGTCCGCCGATCCCGTTCCTGCATCAGAGATCGAAAACTTAGCTCGCAATGCGCCACTTTCGCGTCCGCGACCAGGACATGCGGATTTAGTAGGAATGCAAAAATATAATTTTGATGATGCACGCGCCATTCTTGAACGTGCAAGTGCTCGCGAAACCGCAGCACGTGTCGCGCTCGGTGCAATCGCTCGCAATTTTCTAGAACAGAGCGTGGGAATCACCATTTTGAGCCATGTTCTTTCGATTGGATCAGCGCGAGTTCCCGACAATTATCCACTTCCACTAGCTACTGATATGAAGCGCATCGATGAGGATCCTGTTCGTTGCAGTGATCCTGCAACGAGTGCGGCAATGATTGCTGAGATTGAATCTGCCCATGCTGATGGAGACACACTCGGAGGCGTCTGTGAAGTTCTTGCCTACAACCTTCCGCCCGGTCTTGGATCTCATGTCCATTGGGATCGTAGGCTCGATGCTCGTCTTGCTGGTGCAATGATGGGAATTCAAGCAATCAAGGGTGTAGAAATTGGTGACGGTTTCAGGACTGCAACGCGTAGAGGCTCTGTCGCACATGATGAAATTGAACGTGGTTCAGATGGTGCAATCCATCGACGCACAGATCGTGCCGGAGGCACTGAAGGTGGAATGTCTAACGGTGAAATCTTGCGCATATCCGTCGCTATGAAACCCATCTCTACTGTCCCGAAAGCACTCGACACGATTGATGTAAAGACAGGCGAGGCTGCAAAAGCGATTAATCAACGTTCAGATGTCTGCGCAGTTCCTGCAGCAGGAGTGGTCGCAGAGGCGATGGCAGCGCTTGTCTTAGCAGAAGCGGTACTTGAAAAGTTTGGTGGGGATTCAGTGCAAGAGACTCGTCGTAATTACGAGTCGTATATGAAGAATCTACGATTTAAGTAAGTCGCCATGCCACCGCGTCTCATATTGATAGGACCGATGGGTTCGGGCAAAACGACTATCGGTAAGCTGATTGCGACCAAATTCAATCTGCCTTTTCGCGATACCGATCACATCATTGAGCAAGAAAACGGCAAGAGCGTTTCCGAAATATTCCTCGAAGATGGTGAAGATAAGTTCCGCGCCCTCGAGAAGTCAGTTCTACGTAAAGAGTTATTGAGCGACGACACCATTTTGGCTCTGGGAGGCGGTGCGCCAATATCGATCGATGCACAATCAGCGCTGAAAGCGATCGCATCCCCAGTGATCTATTTTGATATCTCACTCGCATCGGTAGCGCCACGAATTGGGTTTAATCGCGATAGACCACTACTTCTCAATAATCCACGTGGGCAATGGGAGCTTCTTATGCAAGAGCGTCGCCCTATCTATGAAGCAATCGCAGATAGGGTAATTGATGTGAATGCTAAGTCTGAGAGCGATATCGTCGATGAGATTCTCATGGTGATCTCATGAAGACGATACATATCTCAGCCGATCGCGAGTACGACGTTCTCATAGACGCGCCCTATCTAGAACATCTCAAGGCGGCTTCTATTTCTCGCTCACGTGTCGGAATTTTTTTCAGCGCCACTATGAAGGATGCGATTCCACGTATCGAAGGTGTCGATGCCGAGTTCTTCTACTTTCCCATCCCAGATGGTGAAGCAGGCAAGAGCGTTGATACTTTGCGACAGAGCTGGGATTGGTTAGGTGCGGCAGGGTTCACTCGTGACGATCTCATTGTTGGCATCGGGGGAGGCGCAGTCACTGACTTTGCAGGATTTGCTGCGGCGAGTTGGTTACGTGGAATTGATTGGATAGCTGTTCCCACAACGATTGCCGGGATGGTCGATGCTGCAATCGGTGGCAAGACCGGCATTAATAGCGATTACGGAAAGAACCTCATCGGTGCATTCCATTCGCCCATATCAGTGGTCATCGATCCGCATTGGCTCGCAACACTCTCCGATCGTGACTTCCGTGCCGGACTTGCTGAAGTAATTAAATGTGGATTTATTCATGATGAAAAAATACTGACTGCGGTCAAAGGCAAGTCACTTGCAGAGATCCGTGCTTCTCGCGGACTGACTGTCGAACTCATTGAGCGATCAGTACAAGTCAAAGCCGAGGTTGTTTCGGGAGATTTCAAAGAGAGTTTTGAGCGCGAAGTTCTCAATTACGGCCACACCTTTGGTCATGCTGTTGAACTGTTGTCGAAATATTCACTTCGTCATGGTGAGTGCGTCTCTATCGGCATGGCATTTATTGCATACCTGTCAGCTGAAATTGGGGTCATGAGTAAGGCTCTTCTCGAAGAACATCTCTCGGTTCTTTCAACGCTGGGATTACCCACAACGTATTCGCAAGGTCAGTGGCCTGAATTACTTGCTGCAATGAAACTTGATAAGAAATCTCGAGGAAGCGGACTTCGTTTCGTCGTGATCTCTGAGATTGGAAAGACACAACGCTTGGAGAATCCAATTGAAAGCGCGCTACTGGCCGCTTATGAGAAGGTATCCCAATGAAGGTTCTAGTTCTCAATGGCCCAAATCTTGGTCGTCTCGATATTCGTGATTCTTCGATTTATGGCGATATGTCCTATGCAGATCTTGTAGCGCATATTCATTCTGCGGCTAAGACGCATGGATTTGTGGCCGATGTTCGTCAGAGCAATGATGAGTCAGAGATTATTGGGTGGCTTCATGAAGCCGCTGATACCAACACGCCAGTGATAATCAACCCAGCTGCTTTTACGCATTATTCCTATGCCATTCGTGATGCCGCCGAGATGGTCACAGCTCCTCTGATTGAGGTACATCTTTCAAATCCACTATCTCGCGAAGAGTTTCGTCACACATCTGTAATCTCTGGAGTCGCCAATGGCACAATCGGGGGATTCGGACCTAATTCATACGTGCTGGCTCTCATCGCTTTGAAGGCGCTGGTCGCCTAACTCCATACGGTAAACTCTGCGGTCTATTGTCCTTCGATAAGCGAAGACATGAACTGGAGTTATCGTGGCAACAACAAATGATCTAAAAAATGGCATGACCCTCGACATCGAAGGTCAGTTATGGACCGTTGTTGAATTCCAACATGTAAAGCCGGGTAAAGGTCCAGCATTTGTTCGCACAAAGCTCAAGCAAGTTATGACTGGAAAAGTTGTTGATAAGACTTTCAATGCTGGCGTAAAGATTGAAATAGCTATCCTTGAAAAGCGTGAAATGAACTTCCTCTATAAGGAGGGCGATGACTATGTATTCATGGATAACGTCAACTTTGATCAGATGAATATCTCAGAGGCGACCATCGGCGATGCAGTTAACTACATGCTTGAGAATACTGAGGCAATCGTCGCTATCCACGAAGGCAACCCTCTCTATATCGAACTTCCTGCCTCTGTCCCACTTAAGATTACGTACACTGAACCCGGACTACAGGGTGATCGCTCATCAGGTGGCACAAAGCCTGCAACTGTCGAAACTGGAATTCAAATTCAAGTGCCTCTCTTTATCAAGCAAGATGAAATCGTTCTCGTTGATACACGCGATGGTTCGTACCAGGGTCGCGCCAACTAGTGTCAGCTCGCAGTAAGGCTCGTAAGCATGCGCTGGATCTGCTCTACGAAGCTGATATTCGCAACTCGTCTGCGCTGGATCTGCTCGCACTCAGAGATGTTCAAGAAGATGGGCCAGATGCTCGCCCCGTCCGTGATTTCACCAAGTTACTGATCGCTGGAATTACCGATAACAAACGCAAGATTGATGAATTGATTGCAACGTATGCCCAAGGCTGGGATATGGATCGATTGCCCGCTGTGGATCGAAATATCCTTCGCCTCGGAATTTATGAAATCGTCTGGAGCGCCGACCTCGATGATGGCATTGCGATTGATGAAGCGCTCACACTAGCTAAAGATCTATCCACCGATGAATCAGCTGGATATATCCACGGAGTATTGGGTCGAATCTCGTCCATTAAAGAGAGCATTGCAATCTAAATTCAGTCCTCGTATCACCGTATAGCGAGTAGAACTCTTTGTTCATCGAGCCATTGCATAAGCTCGATATATTCCATATTGAGGATGTGCGCTAGGACTGTGCAATCGGAGCTACGTAGCGAGAGAACTTCGCCGTTCCAATCTTGACGAGACTCAACAATTGAACGGGTATATCTAGCTAGAATCGTAAATCGCTCACTGAATTCGTTCGGCAGTTGAGCGCGATTGCTTATTGTTCGAAGGTCGAACATCTTTCGGCCGGTATTCACATCTGTTGTATTTTTCTTATCTGTGAAGAGCTGTGAGAGCGGAATCTCGTACAAGTTGGCAATCTCGATCGCGCGTTTGACGCTCAAGGTGCGTGAGCCGCGTTCGTAAGAACCCAGAACCACTGCCTTAATTCGCCCCTGACTTACGCGCTCAACATCTAAGAGAGACCAACCACGCGCATGGCGCAATGTGCGTAACTTGGCGCTGATATCGGAGATGGTGACTGTGTCGGGGCTCATGGGTGCACGATACGAGCTGGCGCATACACACCCAGATTGATTTCCACAGGTTGCGATATTCAGTGATAAACTCCCGCCAACATCCTTTAACGACCCGTCCTGCGAGGCGGGGAAGGAGATTTACATGAGCCTTGCCCTGCCGGCGCCAGATATGGATCGCGCCATCACTCGTATTTCGCATGAGATTCTTGAACGTAACTCTGGTTCAGAATCAATCACACTCTTAGGAATTCCCACACGGGGTGCCCACCTTGCTGCGCGAATCGCTGCCAAAATTGAGGCGATTGAAGGAAAAGCTGTTCAGTGCGGAACTCTCGATATCACGCTCCACCGCGATGATCTGCGCATGAGACCACCACGTGCACTGATGCCCACAACAATTCCAGCGCTTGGGGTCGAAAACCGAAGTGTGATCCTTGTCGATGATGTTCTCTTCTCGGGCAGAACTATCCGAGCTGCACTCGATGCTCTGGGAGAGATCGGACGTCCTGCTGCTGTGCAACTTGCCGTACTGATCGATCGTGGCCATCGACAGCTTCCGATACGCGCAGATTACGTGGGGAAGAATTTGCCCACATCGCTTTCTCAAATTATCAAGGTGCAGTTCACTGAATTAGATGGCGTGGACGAGGTTACTTTGGAAGAAGGTAACGCCTAATGCGACACCTACTATCGATAGCAGATCTCTCTGCAACGCAGGCGATTCAGATTCTCGATACTGCTGAAGAGCTCTCCCGAGTCTCGGATGGGCCAATGAAGAAGCTGCCAACTTTGCGCGGGCGCACAATAGTCAATCTCTTCGCTGAAGATTCAACGCGCACACGAATCTCTTTCGAGGCAGCGGCTAAAAGACTGTCGGCAGATGTCATCAACTTTTCTGCCAAAGGCTCCAGTGTGAGCAAAGGCGAATCACTGAAAGATACTGCGCAGACATTGCAGGCGATGGGCGCCGACGCTGTGATCATTCGACATAGCGCATCTGGTGCTGCTCAACGTTTAGCCGATAGCCAATGGATGACAGGCTCTGTCATTAATGCAGGAGATGGAACTCACGAGCACCCCAGCCAAGCTTTGTTGGATGCATTTACGATACGCAAGAATCTCGTACGAGGTGGCAACGATCTCACAGGAATACGCGTTGCAATCGTGGGAGATATTATCCACTCGCGTGTAGCGCGCTCCAATGTCTTGCTCTTAACCAAACTTGGCGCACACGTCACACTCGTTGCACCGCCCACTCTTCTACCTGCAGGTGTTGAATCCTGGCCAGTAACAGTTGCATACGATTTCGATTCAGTGATTGCAGATGTTGATGTTGTGATGATGCTACGAATACAACTAGAGCGTATGTCTGAGATGTTCTTCCCTAATGTGCGTGAATATTCGCATTACTTTGGACTCAATCGCGATCGCCTCAAGATGATGAGGCCAAATGCGATAGTGATGCACCCGGGCCCAATGAATCGTGGACTTGAAATCACTGCAGATAGCGCCGACAGTGCTCGCTCAGTGATCTTGCAGCAGGTTACAAATGGTGTCACTGTAAGAATGGCAATTCTCTACCTCTTACTTGCAGGTTCTCAAGAGTCAGGAGCTCAAGTATGACAACGTCCTATGTCATTAAAGGTGCAGTTCTGCCTCATGGAGCCAAGAGTGATATCGCAATAGCTGATGGCCTCATCACACAAATGGCACCTGACCTCAATATCCCTGGGGCCACAGTAGTAAATGCAGCCAATGCAATAGTGCTGCCAGGACTTGTAGATCTTCATACCCATCTACGTGAACCAGGAAAAGAAGATGCTGAGACAGTGCTCTCTGGTTCGCAGGCTGGAGTTCGTGGTGGTTATGTCGCACTCAGTGCGATGGCAAATACTTCACCGGTTGCCGACACTGCCGGCGTTGTTGAACAAGTATTTCGTCTGGGACAGATTGCAGGACTACTCGATGTCTTTCCTATCGGCGCTGTTACAAAAGGTCTTGAAGGATTGGAACTTGCTGAGATAGGTGCCATGGCAGATTCTGCAGCCCGCGTCCGAGTCTTTAGCGATGATGGACATTGCGTCTTTGATCCTCTTGTCATGCGACGAGCCCTTGAATATGTAAAGAAATTTGATGGCGTCATTGCACAACATGCACAAGAGCCAAGACTTACCCAAGGTTCACAAATGAATGAGGGTTTTGTCTCCTCACAGCTGGGACTCAAAGGTTGGCCGGCAATTGCAGAAGAGGCCATCATCGCCCGCGATGTACTGCTTGCAGATCATGTTCAAGCACGACTACACATCTGTCATCTCACAACAGCTGGGGGAGTCGAGATCATTCGCTGGGCAAAGCAACGTGGGATTCAAGTGACGGCTGAAGTAACTCCGCATCACTTACTTCTCACTGATGAATTAGCGCGCAGTTATGATCCTGTATATAAGGTCAATCCTCCGCTTCGCACGGAATCTGATGTGATGGCTCTGCGTGAGGCGCTTGCTGACGGAACAATCGATATCGTTGCAACAGATCACGCCCCCCATCCTGCAGAAAGTAAAGAGTGCGAGTGGCAAGAAGCTTCCTTCGGAATGCTTGGCCTAGAGACAGCGTTATCGATTATCAATAAGACCATGGTCGAAACAAAGCTGATGGACTGGTCTGGAGTAGCGGAGAGAATGAGTATCACCCCTGCGCGTATTGCACGTTATGAAAACCATGGTCGTGAAATCGCAGTGGGCGCACCAGCTAATCTGACTGTGATGAATCCGACCAAGACCTACCGCGTGGATAGAGACTTAGTTGCATCTCGAAGTCGCAATACTCCCTTCCATGGCATGGAACTTCCAGGGGTTGTCCTGGCTACCTTCTTCAATGGAAAGCTATCTTTTGAATCGAAGCAGCCATGAGTAAGGCATTCCTCGTTCTCGACGATGGTCGCATCTTCGAAGGTCTATCGTGGGCAAAGACCGGCAAAACATTTGGTGAAGCTGTCTTCCAAACTGGGATGACCGGCTATCAAGAGACGCTCACAGATCCTTCGTACTACAAGCAAGTCGTCGTTATGACTGCGCCACACATTGGAAATACTGGCGTGAACCGAACCGATAATGAATCGAAGAAGTATTGGGTTGCAGGATTTGTTGTGCGAAACCCGTCCACCTTCACCAGCAACTGGCGAAGCGAAAAGGATTTAGAGGCAGAGTTGATTGACCAAGAGATTGTCGGAATCCAAGGTATCGATACACGCGCACTGACGCGCCACCTGCGCGATCGCGGTTCGATGCGTGTGGGAATATTCTCGGGGCTAGATATCACACGCGAAGAGATGGTGATTGAAGTCCGCAAACAGGCGCTCATGACGGGTGCTTATCTCAGTGATGATGTTTCCACGACAGAGACGTATGTTGTACCAGCGATTGGTGCGAAACGTTTCACCGTTGCAGCACTTGATCTTGGTATCAAAGGTGCCACACCTCGCGCAATGTCCGAGCGTGGGATCGAAGTTCATGTGATGCCCTATAACTCAACTCTCGAATCGATTCTTGCAACTAACCCTGATGGAGTATTTCTCTCCAATGGTCCGGGCGACCCAGCGACGATGACATCGACCATCGAACTTGTGCGCGAAGTTCTAGCCCTTGAAATTCCCATCTTTGGCATATGTTTCGGCCATCAGATTCTGGGGAGAGCGCTTGGTTTTGAAACTTATAAATTGCAATTTGGTCATCGTGGAATCAATCAACCTGTAATTGATAAACGCACCGGTAAGGTCGAGATCACCGCGCATAACCATGGGTTTGCACTGAAAGCGCCGACAGATAGCGTATTCAGCACCGTATATGGTCCTGGTCAAGTAACGCATGTGTCACTCAATGATGGAGTTGTGGAAGGTTTAGAACTTACTGAACGCGGTGCTTTCAGCGTTCAGTACCACCCGGAGGCTGCTGCAGGTCCGCATGATGCTGCCTATCTCTTCGATCGTTTTATTGAAGTGATGGAGAAATATCCGAGAAAAGTTGGAGCTAACTAATGCCTCGCGATACTTCGATTAAGAGCGTTCTTGTCATCGGCTCTGGGCCGATTGTTATCGGCCAAGCATGCGAATTCGATTATTCGGGCACTCAGGCTTGTCGAGTACTGCGCGCCGAAGGAATCCGCGTCATTCTTGTTAACAGCAATCCAGCGACAATCATGACTGATCCTGAATTTGCCGATGCAACATATATCGAACCAATTACTCCAGAATTCATCGAACGCATTATTGCGCGAGAGAAGCCAGATGCTGTTCTTGCTACACTTGGTGGCCAAACCGAGATCGGAAGAGCGTCGTGTAGGGAAAGAGTGTCTTCGCCTGTGTAGATCTCGGTGGTCGCCGTATCATTAAAAAG
>CAIPLJ010000164.1 GCA_903865885.1 uncultured Actinomycetes bacterium
AGTTGTAAAGAAATCTGGAATTCGTATTCAATAAATGTTCGGCGTTCAGGGACTTGGTAAATCATTTCGTTTAGCCGGCTGGACCCTTGTCTACGTATTGATTGCACAACTTGGTTATCTAGTTACGGTCAATATCGCAACAAGTGCGGCTGTAAGAAGTGCTAAAGCTGGAATCTCTACAGGTGTTGGCTTTACCCCATATACAAGCGCTTATTACGTTATGTTGCTACCTTATTCGATTGTCACAATTTCAATCGTGACTGCTCTACTTCCACATCTTTCTAAACTAGCTATCGCTCGCGATGTCGAAGAGGTTCGCAACCAACTTGTCCGAGCTATCCGAATGGTAGGTGTCGTTACTGTTCCAAGCGCAGTTGCGCTACTTTTCTTTGGCCCACTAATGACGGAAGTTCTCTACATGGGGATCTCGTTGCAGGATTCACGTTACATAGGTTTTGTTCTATCTGCGCTCAGTCTTGGTTTGGTGGCATTCTCAATAAACTTAATTTTGATCCGAGGTTTTAACGCTTTTGAAGATACAAAGACCCAGGTGACATCAATTATTATTATTAATCTTATTTCGGTTGGACTTTCATACTTATTCTTGGCAACCCTTAAGAGCAATTGGGTTACCGTCGGTCTCGGTATTGCATTCTCTGTCAGTTATATCGCGGGGTTATTTATCACTATTCCGCTGCTCAAAAAACATCTTGGGCGCCTTCGGTTGAGCGAGTTTGCATCACAGCATGGCAAGCTCTTGATTGCCTCTCTTATTGGCATGGTGCCATTCTTCGCAATCACGCTTTATTTTGGTTGGGCATATCAAGAAACTACGATTGCAGTGCGTGCACTTCGATTGATCTTTGTACTTGCCGGCAGTGGCGTGGCTTACCTTCTTGTGGCGCGAGCACTCAAAGTGAGTGAAATCGCAGGTCTTAAAGGCTTCGCCACCTCTGTTCTGCAACGTCGTCGCAAGAAGTAATTACCTTTCGGACGGTACTCTGCGCATATGAGCACTGAAGTACGCGAACTCGTCATTGTCGGATCAGGTCCTGCCGGTTACACCGCAGCAATCTATGCAGCGCGTGCGCAGTTAAACCCTGTTATGTACGAAGGTTCTGTAACTGCTGGTGGCGCGCTGATGAATACAACAGAGGTAGAGAACTTTCCTGGATTTATCGATGGCATCATGGGTCCAGATTTGATGGATAACATGCGTAAACAATCTAAACGTTTTGGCACTGAATTAATCACCGATGATGTTGTTGAAATGGATTTAACGGGCGATATCAAAATTATTAAAGATGGTTCAGGAAATACTGTTAAGGCAAAAGCTGTCATCCTTGCAATGGGTTCTGCATACCGTGAAATCGGGCTAGAGAACGAGAAACGTTTATCTGGTCGCGGTGTTTCATGGTGTGCAACATGCGATGGTTTCTTCTTCCGTGATCAAACTATTGCAGTTGTGGGTGGCGGAGATTCAGCCGTTGAAGAAGCAACATTCCTTACAAAGTTTGCAACTAAAGTTGTATTGATCCACCGTCGCGGAGAACTTCGTGCATCAAAGATTATGCAAGATCGCGCATTTGCCAATCCAAAGATTGAAATGTTGTGGGATACCG
>CAIPLJ010000165.1 GCA_903865885.1 uncultured Actinomycetes bacterium
ATTGTCCACAACAAGCATGTGGTCTCAACTCTCGAACAACGCGGAGTCATCTTCGTCAATGAGACCGATGAGGTTCCCGAAGGTGCAACAGTTGTATTTTCTGCTCACGGAGTATCTCCCGCAGTTCATGCCGAAGCTGCAGCACGTAACCTCAAGACAATCGATGCAACATGTCCATTGGTTACCAAGGTACATCACGAGGTCAAGCGATTTGCTAATGAAGAGACTGAGATTTTACTTATCGGTCACGTCGGCCATGAAGAAGTAGAAGGCACCGCGGGTGAAGCGCCCGGCAAAGTTCGCGTTGTTGATGGCCTTGAAGAAGCGCGCACTATCCAACCAACTCCAGGAAAGAAATTAGTCTGGCTGACACAGACAACCCTTTCGGTCGATGAGACGATGCAATCAGTTGCCATCCTCAAAGAACGATTCCCTGAAATTGCTAATCCACCTAGTGATGACATCTGTTATGCAACTCAGAATCGCCAAGAAGCGATTAAAGCGATTGCACCCAATGCTGATCTCGTCCTTGTTGTCGGCTCAAGAAACTCTTCCAACTCTGTGCGCCTTGTTGAGGTAGCGCTCGAATACGGAGCAAAGGCTGCATACCTCATTGATTATGCAGATGAAGTAAAAGAGGAGTGGCTTGTTAACGCCGAAACCATTGGTGTCACAAGCGGTGCATCTGTTCCTGAAATTCTTGTCGATGATCTACTCAAGCACTTGAGTACTCACGGGTATCACGATGTAGAAGAAGTTCGCGCAACTGAAGAAACCCTGCTCTTCGCACTTCCCAAAGAGCTCCGTGCTGATCTCAAGAAAGCGTAAATATGACAACGTTTGTTGATATCCAAGGTGAAAAGCTAGCCGTTGAACTCTATGAACCAAAGGCCCGAATTGCAGATGTTGTGCTGGTGCATGGTTTTACAGGAAGCAAAGAAGATTTCAATGAACTTGGACCACTGCTTGCTGAGATGGGTTATCGCGTATTGACCTTTGATAATCGCGGTCAAAATGATTCAGCACATAGCAAGCGCGAAGATGGCTATTCAATGCCGTCACTCGCGCGCGATGTCATTGAGATTGCTCAGCACTACGGTTTTGAGAAGCCCCACTTGTTGGGACATTCATTTGGTGGCCTTGTCTCACAGCGTGCGGCTGTTGATGCTCCAGATTATTGGAAATCACTTACCTTATTTTGTACAGGTCCACATTGGATTCCTGACAAGCCAGATCTCGATGCAACGATTCATATTCTCGAAACCATGACGATGGAAGATTCCTGGAATAAGTACAAAGAAGAGACAGATAAGTTACTGCCTCGTTATGAAATTTATAAGAAGCGATGGAAGGCAAGTGACCCGAAATCAACTAAGACAATGGCTCATCACTTGCAGGATACCCAAGCACTTACGCAAGAGATTATTGCAACGAAGATTCCTGTCCATGTGGTCTATGGCGAGAACGATGATGCGTGGCCGATGCCTATGCAGGACCAGATGGCGAAAGATTTATCGGCTCCCCGCACCATTATTAAGGATGCAGGACATTGTCCTAATGAAGATCAGCCTGAAGAAACTGCGAGAGTTTTAGCTAGCTTTTGGAGCGCTCTGTAAACGCTTTGAAGGACGGCTCTTCGCTTTCTCGTTAATGAACATGAACCATCCATAGAGCGCGCTTATAAGCAGGAACGGTGCAACGCTTGCAAGAGCTGCGATGAAATCGATTCCGATACGTGCAGGGTGCAACCCATCGCTGAGGAATATGTAGATCAGCGATGTAACTGCATATGCAAGTGGTGGAGTTACAGCAGATACATATCGTGTGCCAGTACGACCATAAGAAATACCGCCATAGGTAACGAGGCAGAGAACAAGGCCGGTAAGAATTCCTGCACCGTTGCGGATCCACATCTCAAGCCAGGAGAAGATAAAGATAAAGAGGGTTTGAAGTACAACAACGCCTTGCTTCTTAAGCCCTGGCCCTGAAAGTGCAGGCTTCTTAATCGTTGTAGTGCTCATTTCTTACTCCTCTACTACTTCAACATCAATAAAATCATCGCTCTCGAGATCTGGATTATTGAGAGCTCGAACATTTGCAGGTGCTTCAGGGTATTCGATTGCGAGCTTCTCTTTATCCCCACTGACGCCAAGTTTATGGATTCGAAGGGCGGGAGACAAGACAGTTTTCTCTGCGGTTGGAACAAGGTCTTCATATGCCTTAGATGTTGAGTTAATTGCTTTACCAACAGCGACAATCTTTGTATGTAAAAGTGTGAGGTTCTTGAGAAATGTTCCAGCAACTTTGGTGATGTCATCAGCATTTTCAGCCAATTGATTGCGAGTGAAGATATGGCCGACGGTGCGAAGCAGCGCCATCATGGATGTGGGAGTCGCAAGCGTGACGCCGACTTTAAATGCTTTCTCGAGCAACATCGGATCGATACGAAGTGATTCTGCGAGAAGGGTTTCAAAGGGGAGGAAGAGCACGACGAAATCAGGTGAGCCCTGTGATTTGTGATATCCACGCTTTGCAAGCGCATCGACATGCTTGAGCAAATCTTTGGTGTGTGCAGCGAGTAGTTCATCGCGCTCGGATTGCACATCAGTGCCAAATGCTTCGAGGAAGCGATCAAAGGGAAATTTAGAGTCGATAAATAACTTGGAGCCACCAGGCATTGCAACCGTGATGTCGGGAATGCCCGATGAATCAGAGTCTGTGGTGGAACG
>CAIPLJ010000166.1 GCA_903865885.1 uncultured Actinomycetes bacterium
CGTCAGCGCGCGGTTAAGAAGTCAAGTAAGAAATCACTGAGCTCAGAAGTTACAACTGAGCCAACAACTACAGAAGATGCACCGAAGCGGACAAAGAAAGCTGCAGCAATTCCCGTTCCGATGTTTCAAGCAGCCCCAGTCGATGCAGTTGCGCCCAAGCGCGCAAAGAAGGTCGCAAAGTCTGCCGATGCAGAAGAAGTTTCTACACCAGCTGCAGATTCTGAAGATTCAGAAGGTCGCGGAAACCGTAATCGCCGTCGCCGTCGTGGTGGCCGTGGTCGCCGCAAGCCAAATGGTGAAGGCGTAGATTCACAAGAGAGCTCTGACAACGATTCTGAAGATTCATCCGATGAAGGATCTGAAAGTGCAGATGGCACAACACATCGCCGTCGCCGTCGCCGTCGCGCAACAGGAGATGGCGTCACACCAGGTGAAGTCATCGATGAAGATGGCGTTGTCACAGTTGTTAAGGTCCGTGAAGTCCGTGAAAAGACTGAACGTCCAGTACGCGAGAAGTCTGAGCGCGGAACACGCAATCGTCGTGACCGCGATCGTGGACGCAGTGATACACGCGAATACCGCGAGCCATACCGTCGTCGCGGAACCATCATTACAGATGGAGAATTTTTAGCCCGTCGTGAAAACGTTGACCGCGAGATGGTTGTGCGTCAGATTGGCGATCGTATTCAGATTGCAGTTATTGAAGATAATGTCATGGTCGAGCACTACGTCAACCGAAATGCCAATGTTTCATACGTTGGAAACGTCTACCTCGGTCGCGTTCAGAACGTACTTCCATCTATGGAAGCTGCATTCGTTGATATCGGCAAGGGCCGAAATGCTGTTTTGTATGCAGGTGAAGTGAATTGGGATGCTGCAGGTATCTCTGAATCTGAACCACGCAAAATTGAAATGGTATTGAAGACAGGTCAACCTGTTCTTGTTCAAGTAACGAAAGATCCGATTGGCCAGAAAGGTGCACGCCTTACTAGCCAGATCTCACTTCCAGGACGTTACGTAGTCTTCGTTCCTGGCGGTGGCATGAGCGGTATCTCAAAGCGACTTCCTGAATCAGAGCGTTCACGCCTTAAGGCAATTTTGAAGACACTCATTCCAGAAGATGCAGGCGTCATTGTTCGTACTGCAGCAGAAGGTGTATCAGAGGCAGAGCTCACTGCAGATGTCGAGCGTCTGAAAGCGCAGTGGGAAGATATTTATCAGAAGTCTGTAAATCCAAACTTCCATGCACCAGCACTTCTGCTCTCTGAACCAGATCTTGCTGTGCGTGTTATCCGCGATATCTTCAATGAAGATTTCCGTAAGCTCATCATTCAAGGCAATGAGGCATGGGATGAGATCAGTTCATACCTTGGCTCTATCGCCCCTGAACTAGTTTCGAAGATTGAAAAGTATTCCGGTAGCGGCGATCTCTTTGCCGATTACCGCGTTGAAGAGCAACTTGCCAAGGCATTCGATCGCAAGGTCTATCTACCTTCTGGTGGATCTCTTGTCATCGACCGCACTGAAGCAATGGTTGTTATCGATGTGAACACCGGTAAGTTCATCGGTAAGGGTGGAAACCTTGAAGAGACTGTTACCAAGAACAACCTTGAAGCAGCTGAAGAAATTGCACGCCAACTTCGCCTTCGCGACTTGGGTGGAATCGTTGTCATCGACTTCATCGATATGATTCTTGAATCTAACCGTGATGCCGTATTGCGCCGTTTGGTCGAAAGCCTCGGTCGTGACCGCACAAAGCATCAGGTTGCAGAAGTAACCTCACTTGGTCTTGTGCAGATGACACGTAAGCGCGTCGGACAAGGACTCATCGAAGCATTCTCAACAACATGTGATTCATGTAATGGTCGTGGAATTCACGTACATATGGATCCTGTGAAGATGAAGGCTCCAATGCCTCAGGTAAATTCACAGAGCGCAGATCACCTCGATGTTGATGAAGATGGTGCAACAGATCACGAATTCCACGAAACTCAGAACTCTGATTCTGAAAACGAGGAAATTGCTGAAGAGAAAGTTGCCGCCGCCAAGGGAAAGCGCCGCCGCAGGGCAGCTAGCTCAGGGGTCATCACCGCCTAAATCAATGGGCCCAACTGGATTTAGAGACTATAGGGGCCAATTTGACCCCGAGGGTGCGTAATCCGTACCCTTAGCGTCTGCCCGAACACGCCTTATGCGTGGATCGAGCTTGATTACTAATGAAGAAGAACTGAGGCAATAAGAATGTACGCAATCGTTAAAGCTGGCGGACGCCAGGAGAAGGTAACTGTTGGCGAGACCATCACCGTCGATCGCATCGACGCTGCTGCTGGCGCATCAGTTTCATTCCCAGCACTTCTTGTTGTTGATGGCGCTAATGTCACAACAGATCCAAAAGTTCTCTCAAGCATCAAGGTAACTGGCGAAGTTATCGACGAAGTAAAGGGTCCAAAGATCGACATCCTTCGTTACAAGAACAAGACAGGCCATCGCCGTCGTCAAGGTTTCCGTGCACAGCACACACGAGTAAAGATCACCGCAATCAGCGGTGCTAAGTAAGGATTAAGGGAGCAAACAAATGGCAAGTAAAAAGGGTGTTTCCTCAACACGTAACGGTCGCGATTCAAATCCTCAGTACCTCGGTATTAAACGTTTCGGTGGCCAAGAAGTAAATGCAGGAGAAATTCTCGTTCGTCAGCGTGGAACACACTTCCACCCAGGCAAGAACGTTGGACGCGGTAAAGATGACACACTCTTCGCTCTCGCAGCAGGAGCAGTTGAATTCGGTCGCGCTCGCGGTCGTCGCGTAGTGAATGTAGTCCCTGCAGCTTAATTTAGGTTTCTCTTAAAGGAGCGGGCCGCATTTACAGCGGTCCGCTTTTTTATTTATCAATGGTTTTACATCGGTCTCAAAGGAAGGGGAGTTAAGAATGACAACATTTATCGATAGCGTCACTCTCTATGCCTCTGCC
>CAIPLJ010000167.1 GCA_903865885.1 uncultured Actinomycetes bacterium
AGCAAGAAGTGCAGCACCGATCATCACTGAAGGATTTGATGTATTGGTACATGAAGTAATTGATGCGATGACGACATCACCATTTCTAATTGTGGTTGCCTTTGCGCCAACGCTTACTGGATAGGCCTCTTTCCCTGTCTTTTCAGAGAAATAGGTAGGAAGAATCTTTTCGAAAGAAGATTTAGATGCGGTGAGCGAGATGCGATCCTGTGGACGCTTTGGTCCTGCAATCGATGAGACAACAGTCGAAAGATCGAGCTCAATATGTTCAGAGAATCGTGGAGATGCTGCAGGGTCATGCCACATTCCTTGAGCCTTGGCGTACTGCTCAACAAGTGCAACTTGATCGTCACTGCGACCAGTCAGACGAAGATAACGAAGAGTTTCTTCATCAATAGGGAAGATCGCACATGTCGAACCATACTCAGGAGACATATTGCCGATTGTTGTGCGATTAGCCATGGGAACAGAGACAACACCAGGACCATAGAACTCAACAAACTTTCCAACGACTCCGTGCTTACGAAGAATTTCAGTAATTGTTAGCGCCATATCGGTAGCTGTTGTTCCGACTGGTAGCTCGCCTGAAAGTTTGAAACCGACTACGCGTGGAATGAGCATCGATACTGGCTGCCCAAGGAGTGCAGCCTCTGCCTCGATACCGCCTACGCCCCAACCAAGAACTCCGAGCCCGTTTACCATAGTCGTGTGTGAATCTGTACCCACAACTGTGTCTGGGTAGGCCCGTAGTACGCCATTGACGGTACGAGTCATAACGACGCGTGCCAAATATTCGATATTTACTTGGTGCACAATTCCGGTTCCAGGTGGAACAACCTTAAATTCATCGAATGCGCCTTGTCCCCAGCGCAAGAAACGATAACGCTCACGATTGCGCTCGTACTCAACATCGGTGTTCTGTTCGAACGAAGTCGCAGTACCAAAGAAATCAGCAATAACTGAGTGGTCAATAACTAGTTCTGCGGGTGCAAGTGGGTTGACCTTGGATGGGTCTCCCCCGAGATCAACGATTGCTTCGCGCATCGTTGCAAGATCGACGATGCATGGGACGCCTGTGAAGTCCTGCATCACAACACGTGCTGGGGTAAATTGAATTTCAGTATCTGGTTCAACTGATGGATCCCATTCCGCAAGGGCCTTAATGTGATCAGCGGTGATGTTGGCG
Source organism: uncultured Actinomycetes bacterium (assembly GCA_903865885.1). Taxonomy (GTDB): domain Bacteria; phylum Actinomycetota; class Actinomycetes; order Nanopelagicales; family Nanopelagicaceae; genus Planktophila. The sequence continues at coordinate 1,187 of CAIPLJ010000167.1, forward strand.
CCATCTTCTGTGCGCAAAAGATTTTCGAGAAGTACTTTGAGTGAGAAGGGAAGGTTTGTTGCTCCCTCTACCTTCGAGATATCAAAGATTTCATAATCTTTGCCAGCAACTGTGAGGTTCTTCTTACTGCCAAGTGAGTTCTTGCTCATCGCTCTACTTCTTTCAAGGGAGATATCTTGACGTCAAGATACCTTATGTGGCACAAATTTCGCAACAGATTCGATGTGATGTGTCATGGGAAAGAGATCAAATGCGCGCATAGATTCGAGTTGGTAACCAGCATCACGCAAATATCCCGTATCTCTCGCGAGAGCTGCAGGGTCACAGGCGACATAGACAATTGCGCGAGGTTTTAGCTGCGCACAGTGTCCGATGACATCTTTTCCTGCTCCTTCGCGGGGAGGGTCTAGAACAATGACATCAGCTGATGAGAAACGAGTGATCAATCGAGCGACATCTCCGGTGTAAATATGTACATTCTCTTTTCCTGCAAAGTTTCGCGCTGCATCTGCAGTTGCGCTCTTGCTTCCTTCGACAATATCGACGGATCCGCTCTCGCCAATTGCGGTAAGAAAGCTTGCTGCAAAGAGTCCGACTCCTCCATATAGATCCAGCACATGATCACCTTCGCGCAGCTGGGCATACTGCAATACAGCATCGGTCAAAACGCGTGGAGCATCCTTGTGGCTCTGCCAAAAAGATTTCTGACTTACTTCAAATGAATTTTCCCCTACTGTGTAGTGCGCTGTATCTGGGCCATCGCTGATGCGAAGTGGCGATTCGTCACCTGAAAGAGCGGTGGCAATCGTGCGCTCTCCTGTATTAGAAATGGTGATTTCAATGCGTTGATCACCTTTTGCGCCACGTTTTGCTAGTTCGGAGAACTTCATCTCGGGCACGAGAATTCTGCAATCATCGACGGGAATAATTTTATGGCTACGTGCCTGATAGAAACC
>CAIPLJ010000168.1 GCA_903865885.1 uncultured Actinomycetes bacterium
CGCGTAAAGTTCTACTCAACGAAGATTGCACATGAGAATCTTAGATGTGAATATCAAGAATATGGTGCCCCCGATCGGACTCGAACCGATACTGGAAGGATTTTAAGTCCTCTGTCTCTGCCATTGGACTACGGGGGCCAATGTGAGTGCGCAGTCTATCTTGGTTGTTAGCGAGCTTTTCCAAAATCTATCCCTGATACATCTAGCTCTGCATCAGGCTGATCCTTCTTCACATATTTGGCGAGCAAGAAGTAGGAAATTGCCGCACCGCCTGCAAGCCCTGCCCCTAGCCAAAAAGCAAGTGGCTCAGAAACAAATGTACTTTGCAATAACCAAAGTGTGAGTAACGTCGGAGTAATACAGACTCCGATTGCACCCCACCATCCGCCAGGAATTTTATATGGGCGTTTCATATTGGGGAATCTAAATCTCAGGACAAGTAGCGCCACGAATTCAAGAAGTAGTGCGCACAAAGTTAGGAACATATCCGAATCAATGAGAGTGGTGAAGTTCAGGGATGCAAAGAAGGCGTAGATCAGGACGCTGATAACAATTGCTCTGATCGGAGTATTTGTCTTGGGATTGACCCGAGCCATAGATGGTGGCAGGTAACCGTCTGCAGCCAACATAAATGGCAGACGAGACATGCAGAGTAAGAAGCTTGAGAAGAGCCCTGCTTGAGCGACGAGCGCTCCAATAATCAAGCCATTTTTAAGCCAAGTTCCACCCAAGATATTCGCTGCATGTGCAAAATCTCCGTTATCCCATTTGCCGACATCACCTTGATGTAGACCTGAGGCAAGAGCTGCTAATACTGGAAGCGTGTAACTCAAAACGACAAGCGGTAAGTTATAGAAAAGGGCGCGTGGATATGCTGTCGATGCATTTTCAATTTCCCCACCTGTTGTAGTTGCAGAGTCATAACCAATATAACTCCAGAGCATGATTCCGAGTCCTGCACCAGCTGAACTCATCATTGATTGATTGTGCAGCGTCATCGGAGAAAAAATTGCACTGGTCGGGTTTGAGGCAAACCGCGAGATTGCAAGTGCGATAAAGACGAATAGCGGTGCGAAGAGGAGCGCCATTGAAATCACAAGACCACGTCCGACTAGTTTGACTCCAAGGATATTGATGATTGCTAGGGGAATCATGATTCCTATCGCCATAAGCCAGTGTGAATCTATGCTGAAATTTCCCCCGAAAAATGAGAAGAGCACATGTTTGCCTCGGGCAACATCAGGAAACCAGATGGATAAGTAATCCACGAAGATAATTGCATAGAGAGGGGTATCGAGCCACGATGCCATCCAGCTGAGCGCTGCCTCCATAAATCCAAGGAAAGATCCGCAAGCAATCTTTACCCATGAATAGAAGCCGCCTTCAAGCGGAAGAGCTGAGCTCAGTTCTGCATTCATGAGCGACATTGGAAGTGATAATAAAAATGGAATCGAAATGAGCAGAATCAGCGACATTCCAATTCCAGATGAAGAGAGAACTGTCTCTATTCCGTATGGGCCACCGGATGAACTAAAGAAGATGATTGCGATCAAAGGCAGGATGCGAATTGCTCTGGGGAGCACGATTCGCTGGCGGGCCATGGTTATGACAGTACCTCTATAGCGGGTGAGAATCTAGAACTACAGCACTCCAGAAAACTTGGCAGCCTTCTTTAAGACCCCATCCAACATTGGCTTGGTGAGCTTTCCAGTAAAAGTGTTCTGCTGACTTGGGTGAAAGCTGCCGATAATCATGAAGTCGGCTCCATCGTGCTGATACTTAGCCATCGCTCCGTGGCCAAACTTAGTTGTTGGAATCTGGTGGCCTTGAGCCTTCAGAGTTTTGAGTAAGACCTGCCAGCCGAAATTGCCGAGTGCCACAAATGCCCGCACTGTCGGCGCAATCAGCTCAAGTTCATTCTCAAGAAATGGCGCACATGCATCGCGCTCTTCTGTAGTTGGTTTGTTCTCGGGAGGCGCACAACGAACTGCCATGGAGATTCGAGTATCGCGTAGCTCTTGTCCATCATCACGAGATGTAGAAGTTGCAATTTTCGCGATTCCGATGCGGTGCAGAGATCCGTAGAGCCAATCTCCGGATGAATCTCCTGTAAAGATTCGCCCTGTTCGATTAGCGCCATGTGCACCTGGTGCAAGACCAACGATGAGCATCTTGGGGTTAGTAGAACCAAATCCTGGAACAGGTTTGCCCCAGTACTTTTCATTCTCATATGACTTACGTTTTACTGTTGCTACTTCTTCTCGCCACTCAACTAGCCGAGGGCACTTATGGCATTTAACAATTGCCTTATCGAGAAGTTCAATCGACTTATACAAGCGACCAGGCCATTCCATCCAGAATATCTGATTCAGATGCAACAAATTCAGTGGCGCCGGTTGCAAGCATGATGCGAGATAAGACAAGTGCACCTGCTCCGATGACATCAACGCGACCTGGGTGCATATAACCAAGTGCTTCACGGTCTTCGCGCTTCATAGATAGAAACTTCTTTGAGATTGCGTGAGTTTTCTCTGCAGATACACGTGAGAGATGAATTGCATAACGATCATAGGCAGGAAGATCTAACGCTGCCGCAGCAACTGTTGTGGCAGTACCAGCGACTGCAATCAGAGTCTTCGCCTGTGTGATCGGCACAATCTTTCCCGCTTGGGCAATTGCTTCATCGATATCTTCTATGGCAGCAGCTACCTGTCCAGGGTCTGGATCGCCATTAGTGAAATGGCGCTCTGACATACGTACGCATCCAATATTCATACTCTTTGCAAATTCGACGCGGTCGGTGCCAAATACAAATTCAGTAGATCCGCCACCGATATCGATGACAAGAAATGGGCCCTCTGATTTATTGAAATCTTTAGTAGCTCCTTGAAATGAGAGCGCTGCCTCTACTTCTCCTGGAATCACTTCAGGTGCAATACCCAGGCGCTCTTTAACGCCATCGATAAAGAGGTCGCGATTGGTTGCATCGCGGGTTGCACTCGTTGCACAGAAGCGAATCTTCTCAACTCCACGCTTTGCAATCTCAATTGCATATTTATCAACGGCTGCAAGAGAGCGTGCAATGGCATCTGGGTGAAATTTGCCAGTCTTATCAACGCCTTGGCCTAAGCGAACAATCTCCATATCGCGAACGACTTCTCGGAAGTTGGTGCCTTCGACATCTGCAATGAGTAAGCGGATGGAATTAGTGCCGCAATCAATGGCTGCTACTCGCATGACATGTGCTTCCACCACTCTGGAAGTTCGGCAAGTGCTTCATCTCCGAGTGGGTTTACATCAGGTCCAGCTGAAAGAGAGTGTGCAATAAGTGAGTGCAAGCACTTGACGCGGTTAGGCATTCCGCCAGCAGAGACATTTTCTACTTCTGGTACTTCCATCTGCAGTGCAGATCGAGCAGCAATGTAATCATCATGAGCGGCTGCATATGCACCGGCAAGTTCAGCATCTACTTCTAGGCGCTCATTCATCTCGCCCATCATTCCTGTAGTTTCAAGAGTAGAAATTGCCGCAGTAAGGCGCGGACATGTTGCGTAATAGAAAGTTGGAAACGGTTCGCCATTAGATAGGCGTGGTGGGGTTTCAACTACAGCGGGTTTTCCGCATGGACAACGATATGAAATTGCATGA
>CAIPLJ010000169.1 GCA_903865885.1 uncultured Actinomycetes bacterium
ATACATCGCGCAGCTATAAGAAATATCTTCCATCCAACGATGGATACCTTGGTCTCCCTTGGTTCACTCAGCGCGTACTTCTGGTCCATCTATGCAACATATGTAGGTAAAGGCGATGCCTATACCGAAGTTGCCGCAGGTGTACTTCTCTTTGTCATCCTCGGACGATTCCTCGAAACCCGTGCAAAGAGAAGCGCAAGTAGCGCACTCTCTACATTGCTTGCACTCGGTGAGAAAGAAGTTGCCGTACTTCGCAATGGCCTTGAAGTACTTATTCCAATCTCACACCTTGTCGTTGGAGATGAATTTGTTGTCAAGCCTGGTAGTCGCATTGCAACCGATGGAGTTGTTATCTCAGGACAAAGTTCTGTAGATAACTCAATGATCACCGGTGAATCAACCCAAATAGCTATTACTCCTGGAATCAATGTGATCGGATCTGCGCTCAATGCAAACGGTCGCATTATCGTTCGTGCAACACGAGTTGGAAGTGATACAGAACTTGCGCGTATCACTGCCATGGTTGTTACTGCCCAAGGTGGTAAGGCACCTATTCAAGCTTTGGCAGATAAGGTCGCATCGATCTTCGTCCCTGTCGTCACAGTTTTAGCTATCGCAACCTTTGAAGGTTGGTATTACTTCGGAGGCAAGTCACTTTCTTATTCCATCTCCACTGCAATCACTGTTCTTGTCATCGCATGTCCATGCGCTCTCGGACTTGCAACACCTGTTGCGCTACTTGTTGCATCAGGAAGAGGTGCGCTTAGAGGCATTGTGATTCGCCATCCTCGCGTCCTCGAGGCATCTCGAGAGATTGATGTAGTTGTTCTTGATAAGACCGGCACTCTGACAGATGGTGCGATGAAGGTCCACGAGGTTGCAATCCCAGCATCTGCTCATAAGGTCCTTGGTCAATCATTTTCTGCAATTCTCTCTGAGAGAAACGTTCTCTCATCTGCCCTTGCACTCGAAAGCCAGAGTGAGCACCCTGTTGCACAAGCGATTACTTCTTACTGTATTTCTCGTGGCGCCGAACAATTACCAGTAACTGAATTTACCCAGACACCCGGTGTTGGCGTTGCAGGACGAATCAATATCGGTGATAAATCCCCTGTTGTTATTATCGGAACCCCCGCATCAGTTGCACATAGCTGCGTTCCATTCGACTCTGAAATTCTCAGCGCAATTGCAGAAGCAGAAAGAAAGTCGTATGCAGTGGCAGTTCTTGCATGGGATGGTGTAGCAATCGCAGTCTTTGCAGCAGGTGATGTTATTAAAGCCGATGCAGCTGCAACTATTACAGCGCTGCACGAACGTGGGATTCAAACATGGCTGTTAACTGGAGATAACCAAGAAAGCGCCGAAAAAGTTGGCGCAATCGTGGGAATAACCCCTGCCAACATTATTTCTTCAGCCCTTCCTGAAGATAAGTTAAAGAAGATCACTGAGCTTCAATCAGAAGGACGACACGTATTAATGATCGGTGATGGCATCAATGATGCTGCAGCCCTTGCTCAAGCAAATCTCAGTATTGCAATGGGAACTGGAACTGATACTGCAATTGCTACAGCTGATATCACGATCATGCGTCCTGAACTGATGAGCACCATTGATGCGCTCAATCTCTCACGTCGCACGTTGCGGACAATCAAAGTAAATCTTGGGTGGGCATTTGCCTATAACGCTATTGGTATTCCCATTGCAGCACTTGGCTTTGCATCGCCTATGTATGCCGCAGGTGCGATGGCTCTCAGCAGCCTATTCGTTGTTACTAATTCTCTAAGAATTAAGTAGCTCTTCTTCACTATCTGGTTTGGAAGTGCGCCAGATTGATATCGCAGCAATATAGAGCGGGAAGATACTCATAATTGTTGTTGAAATCCGCTGGTGGTGAATTCCCGTTGTATCGGAGTAACTCCAGGATAAATAGAAGAGGTTACCAATATAGAGAACACCAAATGGAAGAGTGATATAGCGAAAAGCTTCTACGCGGATAATGTGTGGAATCTTTATCGTTGTCAGTTGAGAAAAGCAGAGTAAGACCGTTACTACTGCAACAGTATTTTTAGAAAGATCGAGAACTAAGAATGTAGGAACTGCCAAGTTCCAGACTGCAGGAAAACCATTGAACCAATGATCCGTTGTCTCAATATCGCTACGTGCAAACCAGAGAGCAGAGATGAGCAGGACAAGACTTGCAATAATCGTCTGAAATTCATGAGGCAGAAGTTCGAGGCGAACCAAGAGCGCTACAGGTACGACAACGCAGGTGAGGTAATCGACGATGAGATCCAAGATAAATCCATCGACTCGAGGTGCGTGAAGAACCACATCAATCTTGCGAGCAATCGGCCCATCAAGACCATCGAGCACTTGGCAGACAATTAACCAGAGCAGCGCTGCGCGAATATCATTATCGATAATCGCTTGTAGCGCCAAGAGTCCGGCAACAGCGCCACTTGCTGTCATCACATGAAGTGCATATCCAGCACGCTTACCGAATTTAGCTGACGTTGGCATACTTTTAGAATATCTTCAAAATCAGTTGAGCAATACCATTACCGCATGGACATCCGAAGATTCTTCCGCTTTCTAGATGATGTCGAGGCAAGACGTAAAGGGCTCAAAATCTGGTTTGTCTTGGTATTGGGCTGGTCTATCGGTAGATCCATCATCGTCTCTCAGGTTTTTCATAAGTACGGACTCAATTCAAGAATCTACTTTCTGATTGATTTTCTGACATCGATTCCTTATGCATACACCTCTGCCCAATCACTGCTGACATTTATAGATAAGAAGCGCACTCAAGCGCTCTTGTGGGGGTTCGCTACCATTGCATTTTTCTATGCACCCGATATTTACATCGTTTATAGTTCTAAGCAGGTCCCTAATTCAACATATATAGGTTTCGGGATCGTGCTTTTTGCGCTCTCAACTTTTGCTATTGCTCAATGGCGCGATTCGCGTAGAAATAAAAAAGACGCCCGTTAAGGCGTCCTTTTTCTTACATTGGTAGCGGGGGCAGGATTTGAACCTACGACCTCTGGGTTATGAGCCCAGCGAGCTACCGAGCTGCTCCACCCCGCGTCGGAAGTGCAAGTGTAAGCGAGGTAAGTACGCATCACCAAATCGGTGATGCGCGAACTTAATTACTTACGAGCTTGTGCTGCTATCGCTGCTGCAATTGCTGACTTAAGGCGATCTTGTGCGCGGCCATATGCAGCGAAATCTCCCTTTGCAAGTGCGGCTTGTCCATCAGCGATTGCTTGCTTTGCACTTTGAAGTGCACTTGCAAGATCTGCAGAACTATTGGATGTTGTTGCAGTAGTAGTTGATCCAGATGTTGTTCCTGAATTTCCACCAAATACTTGATCGAGTGCTCCCTTTACAGAGCTATCGAATCCGATGACATCACCGAATGAGACGAGAACCTTCTGAAGAAGTGGATATGCCGATGCATTTCCTGTCGCCTTTACATAGACAGGTTGTACATAGAGAAGTCCATTACCGACTGGAAGTGTGAGTAGGTTTCCAAGAACAACGTCTGAGCCACCTTGGCGAAGCAATGACAACGCATTTGCTACATCAGGTTTTGCTTCGAAGTTTGAGGCAACTTGTGAAGGACCGGCAATATTTGTACTACGTGGAAGTTGGAGCACAGTAATTTTTCCATAATCAGCACCTGCATTTGAGTTGACGGCAGCAAATGCTGAAAGGTTTTCACGTCCACCGCGAGGTACAAATGGTGTAGTTAATGAGAACGTTGGAGTTGCAGCACCTGGCATCTGCAGAGTCATGTAGTAAGGAGGTTGCGCACCAGCGTTTGCTCCGAATGTTGAAGGATCGCGTGGAACGCGCCAGAAGTCTTGTCCGCCATAGAAAGCTGCTGCAGTCTTCACGTGATACGCACTCAAAATGTCACGCTGAACGCGGAACATATCTTCTGGATATCGAATATGTGCAAGAAGGCCCTTTGATATTGCACTCTTTGGCTTGACTGTATTAGGGAACGCCTTCATCCATGTCTTCAAGACTGGATCTGTTGTATCCCATTGATACAAAGTGACCGTTCCGTCATAAGCATCAACAGTGGCTTTCACAGAGTTTCGGATGTAATTCACAGTTTGATTGGATTGAGCAGTAATTGAAGTCGAATTAGAAGTAAGCGCATCTGTGGTTGCGGTTGCAAGCGAGGTAGATCGTGAATATGGATAGCCCGCACTAGTTGTGTAGCCATCAATAATCCATGTGATCTTGCCATCGACAACTGCTGGGTATGGATCGCCATCAAGGGTTAGCCAAGGCGCAACCTTTGCAACGCGTTCACGAGGTGAACGGTTATAGAGAATTTTTGAATCCGCATTGATGAGGTTTGAAAGAAGAATTCGTTGCTCTCCATATTTGAGGGCAAAGATGACCTTGTTAAGGGTGCTACCTACTGGAACTCCACCAGTACCTGTGTATGTGTAGTTCTTCTGTCCATTGGCTGATGTGTCATCAGGATAATCAAATTCAACGGGAGAGTTTGTCTTCTTTCCGCCGATAATTGAGTAATCAGGAACATTCTCACCGAAATACACACGAGGTTCGAATGCACCAAGTCCCTTTGTTGGTGGAAGATCGCCAACGAGGAAGTTTGGTTTTCCATCTGCATCGACTGCATTTCCATACGCTGCAACAAAACCAAATCCGTGGGTATAGACAAGGTGATCGTTAATCCAATTTCGACTTGGGTTTCCAGCGATATTTAGTTCGCGCACCGCAACTACTGCATCGCGAGAGACTCCATTGACTGTGTAGCGATCAATATCAAGGGATTCTGGGAAGGCGTAGTAGGGCTTAATCTGCTGAAGCTGGCGGAATGTTGCAGAGAGAACATTGGGATCCATTAAACGAATATTGGCGATAGTTGCAGCATCTTTAGCTAGCTGCCCTGCACTAGTTGAGAGCGTTGCGTTGTAATCCTGAACAGTGACGTTGTTGAGATCATAGGCAGTACGTGTTGCATCGATATTGCGCTGAATATATGGCGCTTCCTTTGATGATTCAGATGGCTTTACCTGGAACTGTTGAATAGCACCTGGGTAGATACCAGCGATTAATACTGATGAAATAACAAGAAGCGCTGTTCCGGCAGCTGGAAGTAACCATGAACGTCGAACGATATTTGCAAAGAAGAGAAGTGCGCAGATAACTGCAATCGCAGAAAGAATTGCCTTCGCAGGCAGAGTTGCATTGACATCTGTATAGGTAAGTCCATTGATTAATTTGCTCTCTTTGAGGGCGAGTGCATATCGGTCAAACCAATAAGCAACTGCCTTGAGAAGCACAATGAGGCCGAGCAAGATTGAAATCTGTACTCGAGCTGCAACTGTGGTGCGATCAGTTTGGACAGTAGTGCGAATGCCGCCATACATATAATGAATAAATGCACTTGCAAGTGTTGCAAGGACGAGCGTTGAGATTCCCCATCCAATAATTGCCTGCCACATTGGAAGACGGAATGCGAAGAAGGAGATATCTAGCCCAAATTGTGGATCTTTAATTCCAAAGTTTGTTGCATTCTTAAAGAGCAGCCACTCGCGCCAAAAGACCATTCCTGAAGTTCCAGCAAAGTAGGTAAGTACGACGACAACTCCAAGAAATACCCAGCGACGTATCGGTTCAATCTGGCCACGAAGTCTTTCAAGGCCACTCATCTCGATACTGGTTGGAACATAGAGAGGACGGCGCTTATAGGCGAGATAGATATTGAGCGAGATAACAAGTGAAGTAACAAGTCCTACGAGAAGAAAGAGCTCGAGCTTTGTTGTAAGAACTGTTGACCAGACGCTGGTGAAATCTACTGATTTAAACCAGAGCCAATCCACGTAGTAACCAGAGATATAGGTAAAGAGCGCACCCAGTGCAACCAAAATACCTGCAGTGATAACGAGCGGACTACGGCTTCTATTCATGCACCTAGATTAGTACAACCAGTGACGCCCGTAGAGCGAGTAGAAAGTGGCTGCTGGAGGTAGTCGACAGCCTGATTCAGGTTAGAAATCGCAATTACTGAGATTCCCTGAACATCTTTGGGAATCTCATCACAATTACTTCGCGATGCAAAGAGAATGGATGCTCCCGCTTTCTTTGCCGCGATGATCTTCTCGGCGATGCCACCAATTGCTCCAACGCTGCCATCGGCTGCGATAGTGCCAGAGCCCGAAATCTTTCTACCTTGCAGGAGATCTTCTTGTGTCAGAAGTTCGACAAGGCCAAGTGAAAATATCAAACCTCCACTTGGTCCACCCGTGTCAGGAAGCTTCACGGTGATAGAGGAATCTGTCAGATGTGATGTATCAACTGTTGGATAGCGTCGTGTAAGTAAGTTCTTTGCAGCAGTGAGCGCATCACTCTGTGAAACTTTCATCTCTTGCTTAGATTGCGCAGCTTCGGCTTTAGATGAAATGTTTCGCTTATAAATGACTGACCGTGGAAAAACTACGCAATCGGCTCGAGCCCAACATCCAAGGACTTCTGCACCTAAAACTTTTGCATCTGGCGTCGAGACCCAAATCGCCAATAGATAGACCTCGCCATTGGGTTTATATGTCTTCGCATCTGCGCTCTTTACGGTGAGCACTTTAGGAAAGAGAGCAGTGCCATCACCTGGTTGGAGTATTACAAAATTAACTGGTGTAAATATCGGAACAATAAGAACTAGCGCTAAAAATACTTTTATTAATCGAGGAGTGCGTGAGAAGCGAAGAGTCATCCGTGGGCTCGTGCCTGGCTACTTCTTCTCATCTTCAGGAGCACTTTCACGGAAAGAATCTTGAAATCTTTGAAACTGACCGACAGATCGCGTGGTCTCGGTCTCGAATTTGCTCTTAAATTTTCCTATCCAGATGACATACCCAAGTCCGCCGAGTAATCCAGCGATGGGAACAACCCACCAGATCAAGGCGGCAAATGCGCTTGAGCCTGCAAGGATGTACATGTAAAAATCTTAGCCCTTTCGGGAAGAAAGCGCCCACTCTGGCTGTTACATCTCATATCTCGCCATTACATCTCTTGGATAGAATGGTCCGAATACGAAATCTTCGTCGATGAAGAGTTGGAGTTACTGATGTCACCTTTTGGTTTTACTCCTGAAGACGGAGAAGATGAAAACGGTAATCCTGAAGATCTCAATCAGATGATGCGTCAGATGCAGGAACAGATTCAGAAACAATGTGAACAACTGGGGATTAACCCCGCTGGTTGTGCCAATCCATTTGCAGCTTTTGCCCAAGGATCACAAGAGGTCTTGCCCCCTGCAGTTGTCCGCGACACTGCAAAGAAATTTGTTCAGGCTCAAGGTTCACAGCCTGTAGGAACAACTGATGTCACTGTCGTTAATAACGCATTTGAATTGGCAGATCTCTGGCTCAATGAAGCAACAGTCTTTCCAGCAACGACCGGAAATACATCCCAGCGCGCAGTAAGCAGATTGGATTGGGTCGATGAGACTCTCAAAGGCTGGCAAGCAACGATGGAGCCACTTGCTACTGGACTCTCTGCAGCAATCTCAACTCTTTTGGATGAAGCAGTAGCTCAACAGAGCCACGATAGCGATGCCGATAACGGTGAAACGATGGCTGGGCCCATGGGCGCAATCGCAGGTCTGCTTCGCACATTTATCGGTTCGCTCATTGCTACCCAATTAGGTCAAGCAATTGGTGGTATTTCAGCAACAGCAACAGGTGCACACGATGTGGGGCTGCCCCTTCTCGACCCTGCTCGCCCACTGCTCATCCCTGAAAATATTGAGAAACTCAGCGTTGGTCTTGAGATTCCAAAGACTGAAATCTACTTATTCCACGCACTTCGCGAAGCAGCAATAGCCCGGTTATTTGAACATAACCCATGGCTTGTTTCTTATATCCGCAGTGCAATAGTTGA
>CAIPLJ010000170.1 GCA_903865885.1 uncultured Actinomycetes bacterium
GATTCAGATTACGATCGCGAAAAACTACAAGAGCGCCTAGCTAAGTTAGCTGGCGGCGTTGCTGTTATTAAGGCAGGCGCGGCTACCGAAGTTGAACTTAAAGAGCGCAAGCACCGCATCGAAGATGCAGTACGTAACGCAAAGGCTGCAGTAGAAGAAGGAATTGTCGCCGGTGGTGGCGTTGCACTTCTTCAGGCAGCAACTGCAGCATTTAAGAAGCTTAAGCTCGAGGGCGATGAAGCAACTGGTGCAAAGATTGTTGAAGTATCCATCGAAGCGCCACTCAAGCAGATTGCAGTCAACGCTGGTCTTGAAGGTGGAGTTGTTGTCGAGAAGGTTCGTAATCTCGCAGCAGGTTTTGGTCTGAATGCTGCAACTGGAGAATATGTAGACATGATTAAGGCTGGCATCATCGATCCAGCTAAGGTCACACGTTCTGCACTTCAGAATGCAGCATCAATTGCAGCTTTGTTTATTACAACAGAGGCTGTCATTACAGATAAGCCAGAACCAAAGAGTTCTTCACCAATGCCTCAGGGCGGCGGAGACATGGACTTCTAAGCACGCGTAAAAAGTTATAGAAGGCCCTCGAGATTAACGTCTCGGGGGCCTTCTGCTTTACGATTAGAAAATGAAGACTTTTGATGCACAGACCGTTGCACGCGATGCCGCTTTGGCAGATGCGGAATTTGCGACACAGGTCGGCGACTTTGTCTCGGTCGATTACGATGATGAAAATCGCGTAGCAACGTATTTATTTATTGCCAATATCGATGGTTACCGCGGATGGCGCTGGTGCATCACCGTTGCAAAAGTTGATGAGGATGCAACACCAACTATCTGTGATGTAGTCATCTTGCCTGGCCCTGATTCGCTTCTTGCACCAGACCACATTCCATATATGGAACGTATCCTTCCTGAAGATATTCAACCTGGCGTCATTGTTCCAAGCGTTCTCGAAGATACTCGTTTAGTTCCTGGTATCAACGCACTTGCACAAGATGAAGGCTTAGATGCCACTGAAGTATTTGATTTAGGTTTGATGCGCCCACGAGTTCTTTCAATCGAAGGTCGCGATCAAGCAAGTAAGCGTTGGTACACAGGCGATCGCGGACCCAATACTCCGCTTGCACAAGGTGCACCAAAGCCATGTTCATCATGCGGTTTCTTCATTCCTATCGCTGGCTCACTTCGATCATCATTTGGTGTCTGCGCAAATGCGATTGCACCCGATGATGCACGCGTAGTTTCCGTCGACCACGGCTGCGGTGCGCATAGCGAAGCGACCTTGTGAAGCCGAGCAAATAGGAATAGCGAAGCGACGCTTTAACCCAATTCACGCTTAAAACCCCGTAGCAAGGTAAGTGCTTTCTGCGATAAATTAGCCCCCTGTCCGAATCCCCCCGGCTCGCATGATTAAACGAGTACCGCAAATTTAAGGAGTAAGTGCAATGCCTACAGGAAAAGTTAAATGGTTTTCCCTTGAAAAAGGTTTTGGCTTCATTGCATCTGATGAGGGCGAAGATGTTTATCTCGCATCATCAGCACTTCCTGAAGGTGTCTCAACAGTAAAGCCTGGCACCAAGCTCGAGTTCTCTGTGATTGATTCACGTAAGGGACCACAAGCAATGTCAGTGCATATCGTTGATGCACCAGTTTCTCTTGCAGAAAATTCACGCGTTAACAGCGATGATCTTGCAGCAATGATTGAAGACACCATCAAGATCTTAGATCGCGTTGGAAATGGACTTCGTCAAGGACGCCATCCATCAGGTGCTGAAGCAGAGCGCCTTGGTCGCGTTCTTCGCGGAATCGCTTCTCAGCTAGAAGCTTAAATACCGCTACGGCGTGATCGTCGTATCGAGTATCGAATACCTATCGCACCCAATACTGCGCCTAATACGCATGTCCAAATGATTTTGGACTGTGCGCCTGCTGCAATTGCAACGACACCTGCTGCGAGCCAGCAGATAGAGCCGATAGCGATTAGAGTGACTACTGATTTAATATTTGAATTTCTTCCAGCCATAAGAGAAGAGTAATGCGCATTAAGGTCAATGAGAACGGAAACTGGCGCTCGTTTCGCCATCGCAACTTCCGTATCCTCTATCCAGCAAATGCCATGTCCAATATCGGAACATGGGCACAGCGCGTTGCACAGGATTGGCTCGTACTCGAACTTACCCATAACAACGGAACATATTTAGGACTTGTTACTGCAATTCAATTTGCGCCAGTGCTCATCTTTAGTCTGCAAGGTGGCGCAATGGCAGATCGCGTCGATAAGCGAAAGTTATTGATCTGGACAAATATTGTTGCAGCCCTTGCCTGCTACACACTCGGAATCCTTGTCGTTACCCATCACATCAAGTTGTGGCATGTCTTTGCATGTGCAGCAGTCCTGGGAATTTCATCAGCAATCGATGCACCCATTCGTCAGAGCTTTACCGCTGAAATTGTGGGACATTCTGATGTTGCAAATGCAGTCAGCCTTAACTCTGCAAATTTCAATGCTGGTCGCCTCATTGGACCTGCCCTTTCTGGCTTTCTCATCGCTCGCTTTAGTACAGGGCCTTCATTTCTGATAAATGCAACTACCTATCTCTTTGTCATACTTTCGCTTCTCTTTATGCGCCCTTCTGATTTCTTTATTCAGAAGAAGGAAGAGACTCTCGGAACAATTCGTGAAGGTCTTCGTTATGCACTTGCTAGACCTGATCTCTACGTTGTCATGTTACTTGTCTTCTTTGCCGCAACATTTGGACTCAACTTTCAAATCTTTAATGCACTGATGGCCACAAAAGAGTTTGGTAAAGGCCCTGCCTCCTATGGTCTGCTTGGAACATTTATCGCAGTGGGCTCACTTACTGGCGCGCTCTTAAGTGCGCGCCTTGAACGGCTGCGCGATGCAAAGCTTGTGATGCGCCTTGGCATCTGGTTCTCCATTGTTGTCATGGTCTTATCTGTGATGCCCACCTATACCTGGTATTCAATGTGGTTACCAGTCTGCGGAATATCTGCGCTGACAATGTTGATTAGCGCCAATTCCTATGTGCAAGTCAATAGCGATCCTGCTGTGCGCGGACGCGTTATGGGAATTTATATGTTGATCTTTATGGGTGGAACACCATTTGGTTCACTACTCATCGGGTATCTAACCGAGACTGTGGGAGTACGCGAAACGATTGCACTCTGTGGTGGGTTCTCGCTATTAATGTGCATACTTATTTGGATCTTCTTTAAAAAGAAAGTGGAACGACCAGCAGATCTTCGAGTCTCTAGCGTCCTAAGAACACAATAAGAACGAGGCCAATAAGGGTCAGAGCTGTGACTAGGCGACGACTCTTAAAGTTCACTGTTCTCCTCGACATGCGCGGGTACGAACTGCACTACTAAGAAGGCTACCGCCATTAATACAGGAACCATGATGTATGCGCGAGAAATTCCAAGGTGATCACCTAAAACGCCAAGTAAGAATGGCGCTCCACCAATAGCGATACCTGCAGCAAGTGAACTCTTACCGATAGCTAAATCTGGGCGATGATCGCTCAGGCCAATGAGGCGAAGAGATGCAAGTGCGAATTGGCTTGAGATGCCAAGGCCAGCGACAAAGAGCGAGAAGAAACTTACGAGAAGATTGTGTGAGAACCAGAGCACTGAGAATCCTACGAATTGAAGTGCAATGATGAACTTGAGTTGTGTATCTAAGTGACGGCCCTTCAAAATCTTTCCCCAGTACCAGCGACCAAGTCCCATGCCAGTACCTAACGCTGCGATAACAAGTGTTGAAATTGCCGGTGATGCATGAGTGCGATCAATGACAAGGGCTGCAGCCCAGAATGATGTAGCGAACTCACTCGAGATACATGCAACATAACCAACCCATGCAAGCCAGAAAGATCGCGAAAGTTTTCCACTTTGTGGACCATCTTCACTTGGTACATGTTCTTCTGGATTCTTATCGCGCATGACGAAGAAGAGATAAGCAGCAAGAGGCAGGATCAGTAAAATTCCGAAACGCCATAGATCTCGATAGGACTCGGCGATAGTTCCTACAACGAGTGTGCCGCTGACATAACCAACAGATGCCATGGCATTTGCTTGCGTTACTGCAATGGGTGCCAATTTTCCATAGTGGCCATTCATGGAAGTCATAAAGTTATTAATGATTGTTGAAATACCAAAGCCGGTAACTAAAGTGGCTCCAATCGTGATTGGAACAGCTGATGCAGCAACGAAGGAAACTAAACCAGTTGAGAAAATTCCCAAACCGATCCAACCAGTCTTTGCGCGACCAAAGCGATGTGCGAGTCGAGGATTGGCAAGGCCTGCAATGATGGATGCAAGGCCAAGTGCTGTTCCGTGCAGCCCTGCAATTGTGAGCGAAGTACCTTGATCAGCGCGCAGAAGTGGTTGTGAAGGGCCGAAGCTACCGAGAAAGAAGTTAACGACAACTGTCTGAAGTGCGATAGTCCAGAAAAACTTATCGCGCTTTATTACTTGTGGCATTAGAGCGCAGATACGACGAAGTCGATAGATGCTGTGAGCGCATCGATATCAGCTGGATCGACTGCAGGAAACATTCCGATACGAAGCTGGTTCTTCCCAAGCTTGCGATATGGCTCTGTATCAACGATGCCATTGGCGCGAAGTGCTGCTGCAACTGCTGTTGCATCAATTGCATCATCAAAGTTAATTGTTGCGACAACCTTTGAACGCTGTGCAGGATCGACAACGAAAGGAGTTGTGTAGCTGGTCTTTTCAGCCCATCCATATAGGCGTGATGCTGAATCTGCGCTTCGACCTGCTGCAAACTTGAGACCACCATTGGTGTTCATCCACTTGATCTGCTCGTCCAGCAACATCAATGTGACAAGTGCTGGTGTGTTGTACGTCTGATCAAGACGTGAATTTTCAATTGCGGTTCCGAGATCAAAGAATGCTGGGATCCAACGTCCGCTTGCTTTGATCTTCTCTGCGCGTGCAATTGCAGCTGGGCTCATGAGCGCAAGCCACAATCCACCATCGGATGCGAAAGATTTCTGTGGTGCAAAGTAATAGGTATCAAATTCTTTTGCATCGACATCTAAACCGCCTGCTGCAGATGTTGCATCGACGAGAACTAGTGCGCCATCTGTTCCTGCTGGACGCTTGATTGGCATTGCAACACCTGTTGATGTCTCGTTATGTGTCAGTGCATAAACATCGATACCAGCTTCAGCAACGGCTGCTGGATGAGTGCCTGGTTCAGATTTAATCACTGTTGGCTCTCCAAGGAACGGTGCTTCCTTTGCAGCGGCAGCAAACTTTGATGAGAATTCGCCGAAAACTAAGTGCTGTGAGCGATCTTCAATGAGACCAAATGTTGCGATATCCCAGAATGCAGTGGAGCCACCATTGCCAAGTACAACTTCATAACCTTCAGGTAATGAGAAGAGTGAGTGAAGGCCTTCGCGAACGCTCTTTACAACGTTCTTTACAGGCTTCTGTCGGTGCGATGTTCCAAGAATGTAATCACTACCTGGCGCAGTAAGCGATGCAAGTGCTTCAGGGCGAATCTTTGATGGGCCACAACCGAAACGACCATCACGTGGCTTGAGATTATCTGGAATAAGAATTTCTGCGCTCATCTGACAATTCTACGGGTAGTACCTATGTACTTCCCAATTGGATGCGATGTTAGACCGCTCATAGCGCAAGCGATCATGCAGGCGCGAGTAACGCCCTTGCCAGAATTCAATATTGACTGGAGTGACGCGATATCCACCCCACTGTGGTGGGCATGGAACAGTTGTACCTTCGGGCCATTTTTCCGATGCGCCCTTAAATCGTTGTTCAAGTTCTTCGCGTGATGCAAGAGGGGCCGATTGCGCAGATGCCCATGCGCCAATTTGTGAAGACCATGGACGCGTTGCAAAGTAATCTTCAGATTCTTCTCGCGAAATCTTTTCCGCGAATCCACTGATTGATATTTGTCGCTCCATCGAGTACCACGGAAAGAGCAGCGTTACTTGCGCATTTAATTCAATTGCTTGCCCTTTGCGAGATCCGTAATTGGTAAAGAATGTAAAACCACCTTGCGAAACATCTTTCAATAAGACGGTGCGTGTAGTGATTGCATCAGCGCCGTTCTCATCGGTTCCAAGAGTTGAAAGCACCATTGCATTTGCTTCAACGATAAATGGATTGGCAGCAGCTTCGGTGAGCCATGAGTGGAAGGCGACGAAGGGATCGTTGGGTAGCGATTCAAGACCGGCCTCGCCATAGGAACGGCGCATCGCACGAATCGCATCGCGTTCGAGTTGTCCGTTGACTGGTTGGTCTTCGTGCGTCATAGGTGTATCGAACCTCACTTTCGATATGAGTGCATCTCCGCACCGATTGGTGGCCAGCACCCCTGCGGGAGGTGCAGAATTACCCGCAGGATTACATGATTTTCTTAAGAGGAGAACACCGTGTCAGATGATTTCAAGCCAGGTCTTGAAGGCGTAATTGCATTCGAATCAGAGATTGCAGAGCCGGATAAAGAAGGTAGCGCGCTTCGCTACCGCGGTGTTGATATCGATGATCTCGTAGGTCGCGTCTCATTCGGAAACGTATGGGGACTACTTGTAGATGATGAATTTAATCCAGGCCTTCCTAATGCTGAGCCATTTCCTCTTCCTGTTCACTCAGGCGATGTTCGCGTAGATATTCAATCTGCGATTGCAATGCTTGCTCCAGCATGGGGCTTTAAGCCAATTCTTGATATTTCCGATGAAGAAGCGCGCAGCAACCTTGCACGTACTTCTGTAATGGTTCTTTCATATCTTGCACAGGCAGCTCGCGGAATTATTTCTCCCATGGTTCCTGAATCACAGGTTGATAAAGCGCATACAGTTGTAGAGCGCATGATGATTCGTTGGCGCGGAGAGCCAGATCCATTACACGTTCGTGCAATCGATGCGTATTTTGTATCTGCTGCAGAACATGGAATGAATGCATCAACATTTACAGGTCGCGTTATTGCATCCACTGGTGCAGATGTCTGCGCAGCTTTGTCTGGTGCAATCGGTGCGATGTCAGGTCCACTTCATGGTGGTGCACCATCTCGTGTATTGCATATGATCGAAGAAGTTGAGAAGACTGGAAATGCGGAAGCCTATGTAAAGGGACTTCTTGATCGCAAAGAACGTCTTATGGGATTTGGTCACCGCGTCTATCGCGCAGAAGATCCACGTGCTCGCACACTGCGTCGCACAGCGAAAGAACTTAACGCTCCACGTTATGCAGTTGCAGAAGCGCTCGAGAAGGCAGCGCTGAAGGAATTACACGAGCGTCAACCAGATCGCGTACTAGAGACAAACGTGGAATTCTGGGCAGCAATTATTTTGGACTTTGCACAAGTTCCTGCGCCGCTCTTTACATCGATGTTTACAGCAGCGCGCACCGCGGGTTGGTCTGCACATATTCTCGAGCAGAAGCGCACCGGTCGCTTGATCCGTCCATCTGCACGCTACGTGGGCAAGGCACCTCGTAAACCTGAAGATGTAAAGGGCTGGGATGCCACAGTGGAGCAGCTACACAAGTAACCTTCTCCGCATGCGAAATATCGTCTGGTTCCGCCGAGATTTACGAATCGGCGATCATCCAGCTTTATGTGCTGCAATGGAGAGTGCGGACGAGATAGTTCCAGTCTTTATTCTTAATACAAAGCAGATTGCAAATGCAGGTGAAAAACTTCTTGCATATATGGGGCAATCTCTTCGCGCACTCGATGAATCACTTGGCAATCGCCTGCACGTAGTCGACGGTGATGCAGTTGAGGTATTACAAGAGTTGATTGCACTTTATGACGCACAGGAAGTTCATATCTCTGCAGAGTACGAACGCTTTGGTGCGCAGCGCGATGCACGTGTTGAAGCGGCAGGAATCAAGCTGGTTCGTACCGGAAGTCCATATGCGGTTGCTCCTGGTCGTGTGCTGAAACCAAGTGATGCAACGCCATACAAGGTCTACACACCGTTCTATAAAGGCTGGTGTGCACATGGTTGGCGTGCACCAGCAAAAACCCCGAAAGAGATCAAGGCCCCACAACCATCAGAGAAATACAGAGCATTTCCAGATTTTCCAACTCCTGCAGGTACGACAATCGCTGAAGCTGGAGAGGCCGCAGCGCTCAAACGTTTTAAAGAATTTACTAAAAAAAGTCTCGATAGTTACGACGAGAATCGAAACTTCGCAGCAATAGATGGCACATCAAAGATGAGCACCTATCTTAAGTTTGGTGAGATCCATCCACGTACGTTGCTTCAAGGTCTTGGCGAGAGTAAAGCCCACGATACTTTCCGTAAAGAGATTGCCTGGCGCGAGTTTTATGCAGATGTTCTCTTTAACAATCCCAATACAGATACCGATTACTACGCACCGCGATTTGCCGATATGCGCTATGACAAACCAGGTGCGCAATTTACAGCGTGGTGTGACGGCAAGACTGGCTACCCATTTGTCGATGCTGCAATGCGCCAGCTCGTTGTTGAGGGATGGATGCACAACCGCACACGTATGGTGGTTGCATCCTTCTTAGTCAAAGATCTTCACCTTGAATGGCAACTCGGTGAGCGATTCTTTGCCAAGCACCTTGTTGATTACGACGTGGCATCGAATGCGCATGGATGGCAGTGGACTGCGGGCACCGGCACCGATGCATCGCCGTATTACCGAGTCTTTAATCCCATCGAACAAGGTCGACGCTTTGATGAAAATGGCGATTACATCCGCAAGTACATTCCAGAGCTAGCGCACCTCAGCGCTGCAGAGATTCATGAACCATGGCTCTTCCTTGATGGATATTCACATGGATACCCAGAACGCATTGTCGATCACGCAGTAGAGCGGATTGAATCTTTAGAACGCTTGAAAGAGATCAAGGCCGAGAAGCCTGAACAACCCCCACGCCGCTCTTCTTAGCTTCATACATCGCAGCATCTGCACGCTCTAATAAATTACCTTCACCATCGTTATGAACATGGCCGATGCTGACACCGATTGAAATTGATGTTCCTCGAATATGTATTGGATAGCTCAGAGTTGCTTGCAGCGCATAAGCAGCCTCTAGAGTCCGTTCGTAACTTCCGTTAATGAGAACTCCAAACTCATCACCACCGAGACGCGCAAGAACGGCTCCTGTTGGAAGTGAGCGACTAAATCGCGATGCAACATGTTGCAGAACTTCATTTCCCATCTCATGTCCGTACTTGTCATTCACAGGTTTAAATTCGTTAAGGTCAAGAAGCAAGAGCGCACCTTCAGTCTTTGAAAATGCAGCAAGTTCTGCTATCAATCGTCTGCGATTTGGTAGCCCTGTTAACTCATCTGTGCGTGCAAGTACCTTCTCCTCACCAAGATTTCGCGCTTGCCGGATAACGATGGACATACGGATAAATGCAAGAAAGAGTGTGGCAATGGTTGGAACGATGATGTAGACCGGAAAGATTCCAGGGCGTAGTGAAATCAGTGCAAGCAGAGTGGGACTCATAAAGATTGAGAGAGCAATAAATACTGGATGGATTACCACAGTTCGTTCAGTGGGACTTTGTCCGAGCCACAGTGAGTGTGCAATAAGAACAATTCCAATTAACCAGCCATCATCAGTGAGCTGTCCAAATCTGTAACTTCCATTGACTGCAAGCCACAGATAGAGAAGATCAGATGTAGAAAAGAGCGCAACTCCCAGAAAGAGTGAGATTGCGCGGGCATGGAGTCGATGTGTAATCAGCGCTATAGATGCAATGACCAGTAGCAATAAATCACAGATAGGAAAGAGCAGTGAGAAGAATTGATCCTGCAGATTGCTCAGATTCTCTGGAAATACTCGGGAGAGAAAGAGTGCAGTCACAATTGATGAGATACCAAGTCCAAAGATTGCAGAGTCAAGAAGCTCAATAGGGTTGAGTTTGCGCCCACGATTGAGCAAACGTGGAATTGCGATGAGCGCCAAGGGATAGAAGAGCATGTAGCTGAGCTGCGCAAGCAACTGCGCGCTTGTCGGAATTGAGTAGAAGTCGCCATAACTATTTAGAGTTGAGCCAATACCCCAGAAGCTAATTGCCAATGAAATAGCTGCGACCGCTATTGGGTCGTTACTGAGTGGCGATTGTGTAATGGAGACGATAGAGATAATCCAGATTGCATTGTAAAGAATGAGGTCGAGTGCAAAGGATTGTGAATGGATTAGAGATTTAGATGCAAGATGAATCGTCAGAAAGCCAAGAGGCAGCCAGCGCAAGAGCTTGTACACATGGAGATTAAATAAGTAAGGCCTCCGCCTATAAATAGGGGAAGCCTTACTTCTAAGCTTATTTAATTAATTAGAAACCTTTGGCACACAAAAGACCAGCTGAAGCTTTTGCATCATCTGCACTTGTCTTGAGCTGTCCTGGAGCGCTGACGAGCAAAGCTTTCTTCGCCTCGAGATCTTTAACTTGAGTAGAAAGTTTTGTCTTTGCACCGCTGAGGACAAGAACTGCATTGGCAAGCTTTGAGATAGCCCCTGCTAGCTTCTGCTTATCAGCAGCAACAGTTGATGCGTTCATCGTTGCCTGGAATTGTGTTACTTGGGCACGCGCTTTATCAAGAGCGGCAGATGTACTAGCAAGAGCAGCGGTCGCGGATGCATATTCAGTATCAAGTGCCGCTGTTTGATCAGAGACATTTGCAAGATCTGCCTGAGCCTTGACTGCTGCCTGATATTGAGTTACTGCGGTGAGGCACTCAGCTGATAGCCAGGTGAGTTTTGAATTCTTTACGAGTGCATTCTTTGCGCACTTGTACTTATAGCCAGAAACCGTTGTTGTCGCATTGACCTTGGTGCATGCAACGCCATTGCTGATCTTCGCAGCAGCTGATGCTGGAACTGCAGAGATTCCGCCGGCGATAAGAACCGCAGCTACAAGTGAAAGTGATGCTTTGCGAAACATATTTCCTCCATTAGATATGTCGCTATGGTATCTAGCGTTTCTCGCAAAATGAGCGTAACTGGGCGGTAGGGCTATAGAATTTCATGTGAATTAGCACTGCGTTGCATCCTGTATGATTAACCCATCGAAGCATCCTGCATCGATGTACTTCCCCCAAAGTGAGCCGCATGGCCACTTACTTGCGAGTCTTATCAAGACCCTGATGGCTACTGGTTTTAACCAGATATGACCATCTAACCGAGACGCGCTTGTCGTCTCGATTGGTGTCTATTTTCATGTCTCTACAAACACGTACCGCTGCGCCCGGAAAAGCTCGTCGCGCTGCCAAAGGTAAGCCCCGCCATACAACTGCTCAGAAGGCTGCTCGCAAGACAGTCGTCGCAAAGCCAGCTGCTCGCGGAACTGCAAAGCGCTCAGCGCCAGTTAAAGAGGCGGCATCAACTGCAGCACGCACAAGTGCCAAGTCCCAGACTTCATCAAACCAGCGTTATTCAGATCGCGAGACTGTCACAAAGAAGGAAGTCCGTCTTGCAGATCGATCAAAGCTTCGCGCACAACGTTTCCAAGAGCGCACAGCATCAAAGTCTAAGAACATCGAAGGTGCTCCAAAGGGCAACCCAAAGCAGACTCGTGAAGAGCGCACATTTGAAAAGCCGAATAAGGCATTTAAGCCGGCGGCAAAGACTTTCAAACCAGCAGGAGAGCGTCCGGCCACAAAGCCACAGTCACGGGCTGCAAAATTTATTGCAGATCGTACAGAACGCGCAGCCCGACCATTTCGCCCAGAGCGTTTAGAACGTCCAGCAACAAATGATGTGCGTCCAACAACTCGACGCGAAGCTGTAAAGGCAAAGGTCGCTCACACAGATGATGGCCGTCCAAACTTTGTTCCACAAAAGCGCGAAAAATATAATCCAAGCGCACCACAATCTGCAGCGCAGCGTCGCGGAGATTCACCACGCACACCTTCAAAACCTGCTCGTGATCGCCGTACTTCATCTTCACAGGAATCACCAGCGTATGCACGCGATGATTTCCGTGCATCAAAGACACATAATAAAGCTGCAGTCGATTTCGGTGCAGATGATAATTACATTTCAGTCAACCTTGCCGATGCAAACCTTGTAGAAGCAACGCCACTTACTGAAGTAACAACAACATTCCGCGACCTTGGGATTGCACCAGCGCTCGCAAATGCACTCAATGCGCAAGGCATTACGCATCCATTCCCAATCCAGATTGCAACACTTCCCGATGCTCTTGCAGGTCATGACATCTTGGGACGTGGACAGACTGGTTCAGGAAAGACTCTTGCATTCAGCCTTGCACTTCTTACAAATATTTCTGATAAGACAGCGCGCCCTCACAAGCCACTGGCACTTATCTTGACCCCTACTCGCGAACTCGCGCAGCAGATCGACGAAGTTCTTCGCCCACTTGCACGCGCTGTTGGCCACGAATCAGTAGTTATTGCAGGCGGAATGCCATATGCAAAGCAGATCACTGCAATGCGCAAGGCAACAGCAATCTTGGTTGCAACTCCTGGTCGCCTTATCGATCTTCTGAATAAGAATGAAGTTCAGCTCGATCAACTTCAGATTACAGTTCTTGATGAAGCAGATCAGATGGCAGATATGGGCTTCCTTCCAGTTGTGAAGGAAATTCTTGATCAGGCACATCTCGATGGTCAGCGTCTCTTATTCTCAGCAACTCTCGATCGTGGTGTTGACTCACTCGTTCGTCAGTACCTCAAGAACCCAAAGACTCACTCATTGCAGAATGACCGTGCTTCTGTTTCAACAATGGAACACCACGTTCTTCAGATGCACCCTGGCGATAAAGATGACATCACATCGCAGATTGCAGCACGTCATGGAAAGACAATTCTCTTCGTAAAGACTCAGCGTGGTGCAGATCGTCTTGCTGACAAGCTCGCTAATGCAGGTGTTCCAGTAGGCGCACTACACGGCGGAAAGTCACAAGCAGTTCGTACTCGCACACTTGCATTGTTCAAGGAGCAAGAGAATTCAGCACTTGTTGCAACAGATGTTGCAGCACGTGGAATCCACGTTGATGGAATCTCACTTGTTGTACACGTTGATCTTCCACAA